>JAJYZY010000101.1 GCA_021799715.1 Planctomycetota bacterium
CCGCAGAGGGAGGGATCCGATCCGTGGCCACAAAAAGACCCGGCGGGTCGGGATGTGGTGATCCTGAAAAACTCCAAACCCATCAGCATCGCTTACGAATGCGAACAAAGCCTCAAGCGACTGGGCACGGATTATATTGATCTGTACCAGATTCACTGGCCCGACATAACAACGCCGGCGGAAGAATCATTTGCCGCGATGGAAAAACTCCGACAATCCGGGAAAGTCCGGGCCATTGGAGTCAGCAATTATGATGTCACCTGGATGGAAAAGGCCCGTTCCGCCGGACAACTCGCCAGCCTCCAGCCGCCGTATAGTCTGCTGAACCGCGGGATTGAAAAAGAAATTCTTCCCTATTGCCGCTCCCACAACATTGGCGTAATAGTTTATTCGCCGATGGAACGTGGCCTGCTTACCGGCAGCGTGACCCCAGATCGTCAATTCCCCGCAGGCGATCACCGTGCCAGGCACAAGTTCTTCACTGTAGAAAATCGCCGGCGCGTGCTTGCGGCATTGGAGCAAATAAGGCCCATCGCCGATGCCCACCATGCCAGCTTTGCCCAGATTGTCATCAATTGGACCATTCAGGAACCGGGTATTACCGCCGCTTTGGTCGGAGCCAGAAATCCGCAGCAGGCGCAACACAATGCCGGCGCACTGATGTTCCAGCTTACCAACGAACAACGCGCGGACATTCGCCGCATTTTTGAATCGCTACAGTTAACATAATCGGTACCGACGGGGCTTGTATCCAGAGCATCATTAACTTCGGGTTTTCCATTGTCGCGCCGGCCAACCGGGCGCGGTTTTCCACCGCGACCGCGGGTCAATCACGGAGAGTGATGTTCGCACCAGCCTCTACCACGCGCCGGTGGCAACATCGCGCACGGGGGTCATAACCGTGTCAAACGGCGCGATGGTCGGCAACACTGAACTGGGCGCGGTTCCTGCGGGGGTTAAAGCTGTCCCTCCACCACCCACACCACCGGTGGACGCATAGGTAAAAATGTTGTCGCGGTCTTCACCGACGTATGGCGTTGTGCACCATGCCACATGCGCATCGCCGAAACCGACGTTCTGCCCATCGCCGTTGTGATTTCCGGAGTTGAAAATAAAATTTCCATACGTATTGGCCATGGCCTGCGTGGGATCCCTTTCAGAATTACCGGCCGCGGATGTATCCGCCGCCGGTGCCATATCCGAGACCAGCGGCAGAGCCGCACCGGCCGCATTGGTATTCCACCAACTGCCCATAATAAATGCGTCATTCATATAATTCCATGGAAATGATATGGAATAACTTTCCCCCTGTCCGGTATTGGATACTACTCCCGCCACCACGCCGAAATTGGAAAAATATGAACTGCTGTTGCTGTATTCATCGGATGGTTCGGTTGCCAGGATGTCCGATGGACAGATAAAACTCTTGGGTGTGATTTGTCCGCTGAGCACCATCAACCACATGCATGCCATCGGCGAACCTTCCTGCCAGGCATTGGTGCCATACATATCTGCCAGAATTGTGCCGGTGTTTCCCGCCGTATCGGTAGCAGCCGCGCCCGGGCCATTCTGGTAGGTGGTACTCGCCGGGGGCAACACACTGGGAAATTGCCCCTGATTGCTTTGCGCATAAATAAACATGCTTTGGACAATGCCGCGAACGTTCGCCGAGCATACCGCCCGGTTGGCCAATTCTTTGGCCCGAGCCAGGCTCGGCAACAGAATGGCAATAAGCAGAGCGATGATCGATATGACCACCAACAATTCTATAAGGGTAAACGCCCTCAATCGCCGATGACTGTACTGCATGTCCTTGGTCTCCTGTTCAAAGCTTTGTTATCGGGTAGAACGAGACCAGACTTAAGAAAGAATCATGCGGTTCTTGAACAAGGTCATATAACCTACCTGTCCAGCATGGTTTTGGGACGCACCTTGCCGCCGGGGCGGAAGGTTGATCGGTTGCGGTGAGAAGCGGATTTCCAGCCGATAGGTGCACTGGTTACCCCGTCCGCACCATGGCATAAAGCAAGCGGATTTCACTGCGGCATCCTGTCCACATAATAATGGCATATTGTAACTGTTCACCGGACTAACTCCGCAAAAACCCGTCGTGCCCATGAACAATGAATATGAACCGGGCAAACTCGCGACAGTGACGCAGCTCGGCAATCAACCGTGATCCCGCCGCAGCAGATTGTTAGCAGGGATTAGCTTGACACGGAAGCGTCAAGTTGGATGCGAAATGCCGTCTAAATTTTCACCGCAGCCCCGTGCGGCACAACTGACACCGATTGCCACGAATGAAGTTGCGTTTCCGTTGTCACACACCATTGAGCAGGCAACCGTGATGCTTCCGCATCAGGCTACTGTTGCAATGCATGGTTACTCAAACTTGATGGCACGGAGTTAAGTTATCGATGGTGTCCCTCGTTCCTCAGCCGTGATGCCGCCGCAGCCGGTGCGGGCGATATGGGGACCGGGCTGTGGACCGGTTGCGGGATTTTCGGCACTGTTGCAGGCTGCGGCCCCCTATGGGCGGACTTTTTCAAAGCCCATCAGCGTTGTTGATCATCCACCCGTCAACCCACGCCAAAGCAATGCGCGGAACGTCAAATACCCGCCCCCTGATCCAGGTGGATACCGCACTCTTTTTTGTCCAACCCCGCCCAGCGGCCGCTGCGTTGATCCTCATCGGCCCCGACCGGCCGCGTGCACGTCTCCGGACTGCAGCCAATGGAGTTGTATCCCTGTTCCCACAACGGATGGTAGGGCAATTCATGTTTCTTCATATACGCATGGATGTCCCGGTTTGTCCATTCCAAAAGCGGTGAAATCGCCCAGCAATTTACGCGCTTATTCCATTGCACCGGCACCATGGCCGCCCGATGGTCGGATTGATGCGCCCGCACACCCCGCAGCCACGCCGCCGGAGCCAACTCCCGCATGGCCCGGTCAAATACCTCATTTTTATTCGCCGCGCAGCAGGCTTCCACATTATTCCGCAGTCGGGGATCCGTTTCGCCGTTTACCGTCAGCCACACCAGCGGATCATTGCGGCTGTGATATTCCCGCACGTTGAGATCAAAGCGTTGCCGCATGGCTTCCATGAATGCCAGAGTCTGGGGAAATAGATAGCCCGTGTTTACCAATACAATGGGAATATCCGGGCGCACCGAAACCGCCAGATGAATCAGACACATGCTTTCAGCGCCAAAACTGCTGGTCATGATCAGACCGGTTCCAAATGTCTCGGACGCCCAGCGCACGAGTTGCGCGGGATCGCGACCCTGAAAATCAGCATTGATTTTTTCCACATCAAATCCTGGTATGGCTGCGGATGCACTCATATTGCCGCCTCCTGCGATTGCTTTTCCCGACGCGTTTTCCACGCCCGCTCCAATTGATCCAGATGCTCCACAGCCACGCGCACGTTGTGCCGCCCAAGCCCCAGGGCAATATCCGGTTTTGGTGAGCCATGAAAATCCGAACCACCCGTGGTCACAAGGTTATACCGGCGGGCAAATTCGAGAAACAATTGGCTGTCCTCAGGGCGATGATCACTGTGCCATACTTCAATGCCATCCAAGCCCGCATCCACAAGATTGGCTATCACTCGCTGCAATTCCGCCGGATTATTTGTTCGCAGTTGCACCGGATGCGCCAGCACCGCCAATCCACCGGCGGCATGAATGCACTCCAGCGCCTGTCGGGGCGTCAGACGTTCTTTATCAAAGTACGCCGCGCCAGTGGTGCCCAAGTAGACATCAAACGCCTGCTTAACTGAACTGACGCATCCGGATTCCACCATCGCCTGCGCAATGTGGGGCCTTCCCAGAACAACCGCACGGCCATCGGTAAAGCCGCGCCGCGCGATGTCCTGCACCTGTTGGAGTGTAATGCGGCAGCCCAACTCATTGAGTCGCGCAATAATTCGCGGGTTGCGATTGTTGCGACCCTCCAACAGAATTTCGCTCATGCGTTTGAGTCCCGACGAAAGCGGATCGATATAATATCCCAGTATGTGCATGGTGCCGGGATGCGGATATTCAGCGGAAATTTCTATCCCCGGCACAAAACGCAAACCAATCCGCCGTGCCTGCTCTTGAGCTTCCAGCAACCCATTGCCGCTGTCATGATCCGTCAACGCCAGTCCGGCAAGCCCCGCCGCATGGGCACTGTTGACCAGTTGCGTCGGCGTTAACGTTCCATCGCTGGCCGTACTGTGGGTGTGTAAATCGACGTATTGCGCCACGGCATTACTCCAAGTCCAGTAATCGCCTGTTCCGGCGAAGATAATCAACAATCATTTGCACGGATTGCACAGGGCTTTGCTCATGGGTACGCAGATGAATTTCCGGATTGCCCGGCACCTCATAAGGCGCGTCAATTCCCGTAAAGCCCAATGGCTTTCCCGCCGCCACCGCCGTTCGTGCTTTTTTATACAGCCCTTTCGGATCGCGCTGTTCGCAGACCTCTACCGGCGCATCGACAAACACTTCCACAAATTCTTCCGGCCCCATAAGTTGACGTGCCCGCAGCCGATCAGCGGCGTATGGGCTGATAAAACTGGCAATAACAATCAAGCCGGCATCCGCGAGCAGTCGCGCCAATTCTCCCGCCCGCCGGATATTCTCCACCCGATCTTCCGGCGAAAATCCTAAATCACTGTTGAGTCCGTGCCGCAGATTGTCGCCGTCGAGCACATAGGCCGCATGGCCCGAAGAAATCAGCGCATGTTCCAGGGCCACGGCGATGGTGGACTTGCCGCAGCCGGACAATCCCGTCAGCCAGATGACCGTTGGCCGATTACGTGTAACCGCCGCACGATCCTCAGCGGTTACCTTCGATGCATGCCAGGTTATGTTTGTCGCTTTTATTTCAGCCATTTACGCACATATTCCATAGAAAATTCGACACCAGACCGTCAACAAGGCAAACCGTCATACCGCCATTACACACAACACCTACCGTTTAAGTGTGTAATTGATGATACGCGCCATCGCCCTCTAATTCAAGTTATACCGCGCCGCGTGATTTTGACGTAATGTCGAAATGCATTGGGCCATGACCTGGCCGAAAAGCCGCAGCACTACCAGACCCCTTGTTCATTGAACCAAATCGGACGCGGAGCCGATCATGGATCATATTTGTCGGTACAATAATGGGTATGGATGAACCGGATTCCAATGAGCTTGAACTTGCCGACCCCGTTGCCCCATCCGATTGCGATGAGGGATTGGAAGCGGTAACGTTTCATATTCGCCACGATCTGCAGAAGCGGCTGGATATTTATTTGCGCGATCGGCTTTCCACGCATTCGCGCTCGATGCTGCAAAAACTCATTAAATCCGGCACGGTTCTGGTCAATGGCCGGCCCGCCAAGGCCAGCACCCTTTTGCGCAGTGGCGACTGCGTGGAACTGAAAGTTCCGCCGACGGTCCAGCGGGAAATATTGCCCGAAAATATTCCTTTGGACATTTTGTATGAAGACGATGATTTTATCGCAATCAATAAACCGACCAACTTAATTGTGCATCCCGCACGCGGCCATTGGACCGGCACGATGACCAATGCCCTGGTCCACCACGCTCTCCAAACCGCCGGCACGCTTTCCATGGGCAGCGATCCATGGCGTCCCGGTATTATTCACCGTTTGGATCGCAACACCACCGGTTTGATTCTCGTGGCCAAAACCGATGAGGCGCATTGGCGGCTTGCCGGTCAATTTGAGCGCCGTTCCATTCGTAAAACATACCTGGCCGTGATACATGGTTCCCCGCCGCTGGATAGCGATTTAATCGATGCCCCCGTGGGCGTGCACCCGACGATGCGGGAAAAATATACCGTCCGTGAAGATATTGGCCGCACGGCGCAAACCGTCTATCAGGTAAAAGAGCGCTTCAAACATTTCACACTTCTGGAGCTATTTCCGAAAACCGGCCGCACGCACCAGTTGCGCGTGCATTTAAGCCACGTCGGATATCCCATTGTCGGCGATATCATTTATGGAGGCCGCGCCGTGTCCCGACGGGATATCACCGGGAATGCCGCGGACCCCACGGACGTTCTGATTTCCCGACAGGCCCTGCACGCCTGGAAACTGCAGTTTGTGCACCCCAGTAAATTCAACCGCATGGCATTGGAAGCGCCGATCCCGTCCGATATGTCCGAATTTTTGACGATATTAAGGCAATTTGACCGATGAATACCGCAGTGACGCCAACCGCCCGTTCTGCCGCATTCGACGGTTCGGGCGATTCGCGTCCGTCAGTATCTAATTTGCAGGATGGAGCGGGCATTTCCAATTGGGATTGCCACGATGGGTCTTTGTGCATAGCCGGAGTTATTGGACATGGTTGCGCCGGAAGTATTGGAGCAGTGCCAGCGGATTCTCGATTATCGCTTCCAAAATCTGCAGTTGCTGGATGAAGCTCTTACCCATGCCTCGTCGTCTTCCAATCGCCGGAACTCCAATGAACGTCTGGAATTTCTCGGTGACGCGGTACTGGGATTAATCATCTGCCAGAGGGGTTACGAACAATTTCCCAACTGGCTTGAAGGACAACTCACAATTCTAAAATCTTCCGTGGTCAGCCGCAAAACCTGCGCGGAAGTCAGCAACAGCATCGGCCTGACGGATTTGATCCGGGTTGGCCCCGGCATGGATAAGCCCGGAAAATTGCCCAGCAGCCTCGCGGCCGGAGTATTTGAATCCGTCGTGGGTGCCATGTATCTGGATGGCGGCTTTGATGCCGCCCGCAAGTTTATCCTGCGGCACATGCAGCCCTGGGTAGACCATTATGCCGATGGCGACCATCAATTAAACTTTAAATCCATGCTCCAGCAATACGCCCAGCGGGAGTATGGCTGCACTCCGACGTATGAAGTTCTCGCCGAGGACGGGCCGGACCATAAAAAAACATTTCGCATTCGCGCCCACATGCAGGGACGCTTTTACGAAGGCACACAAGGCCGAACCAAAAAAGAAACCGAACAGGAAGCGGCCCGCCTGGCGCTGATCGCACTGGGCGTTCTTGATGCGCGGGGCGAACTGATTTCCGAGAACGATCTTCCAGGCCCGAAGGATAACGGCAAACCGGGATCATAATGCGGACGGCATTGTTTAATCCTTCCGGCTGGTTTAATCTTACCCGCCATGGAAATTCACGATTCGATTAGAGTCCCTTCGCCGCGCATTGTCGCCATTGAAACCAGCAGCCGCGTCGGGTCGGTCGCAGTGGGATGCGGCGAGCGTATTCTGGGGCAAAGGGAATTCAGCAGGGCTATGCGGCATGCGGTGGAACTCATGCCCGCAATCCGCGATCTGACAAGCGAACAGGGATGGAAACCCGGCGATATCGATCAACTATACGTGTCCGCAGGGCCGGGGTCTTTTACGGGGATTAGAATTGCCGTCGCCATTGCGCGGGCGTTGCAACAGGCCATTGGGTGCCGCTTAATTTCCGTGCCGACCGTTGATGTGCTTGCCGCCAATGCACCGGTGGACGTGCAACATCTGACGGTTCTAATGGATGCCAAGCGCGGACAGATTTATGCGGCGCGCTATGCCCGCGATGCCGCATCGGGGGTGTTACGCCGCACACAGGGGCCGCTGCTGGCGGACCCCGCGGATTTCCTTTCGAGCGGAGAGCACCCGCTTCATATTCTTGGTGAAGGAATTGATTACCATCGCGACGCCATCGCGGCAGCCCGTGGAAAGATTATAGAACTGGATAAAACAATGTGGCAGCCGCGGGCAGCCATGGTGCACAAACTGGGATTGGCCCTGGCTCAAAGCGGCGCATTTACGGATCGCAACGACCTGTTACCGATTTACCTGCGCAAGGCGGAAGCGGAGGAAGTCTGGGAGAAAAAGCACGGGATAACTTCTGTTCAAGGGATTTCATGATGAATGTCATGGTGGATTTGTGCGTGGTTCCCATCGGCGTGGGGGTATCGGTGTCACCGCATATTGCCGCGTGTCAGCGGGTACTGCAGGAAGCGGGACTGAAACATCAGATGCACGCATGGGGCACCAATATTGAGGGCGATTGGGATGCGGTATTCGCGGCGATTAAACAATGCCACCAGACCGTTCATGCCATGGGCGCGCCGCGTATTGTCACGAGCCTGAAAATCGGCACGCGCACCGACCGCGTACAGACACTCGAAGACAAAATACGCAGCGTACAGGAAAAGCTGTGAAATCTGCGACTTTTCAGCCAGCCTAAGGGTATTGCATTAATGCGAGGTCGGTAGGTTGCGCCTTGCAATCAAAGGAATCTTGCCGGGCCCTCCGTAAGACCTTTTTTATATCAGTAATAATCTTGGCATCCTGGCGCAATCCCATGAAATCAGAGACCGCAAAGTAGCGCGCGATTTGATCAAACTCGGCAACTCTCGTCGGATACGTTTTACTCCATTTTCTACCGGCCCATAGTCTCCATTTATCGTAGGCAAAATTTCGGTATACAAATTCCAAAAAATCCATCAATACGTTTCCATCGCCGTCGCCCTGAAGCGCAAAGCGGGGCGTATCACCGTTGCCGATATGAACATGGGCCAGGGGGTGGGAAAACATTTCACCCAGCGGATCGTACCGGGTATGACGTGTTTCAGGTTGATTGGTTCTGTGAAAGCGAGTTCCGTTTTGCGCAGGGAATTTGTTATGCTTATGCCACTGGGTACGGGACGAACTGAAGTCGGTCAAT
>JAJYZY010000102.1 GCA_021799715.1 Planctomycetota bacterium
GCACGATGGCTTTCATGCTTTTGTTTCCTGGTACGGGGTTCTAGTTTTCTAAACTCCAACGCGGCGGCCGGTCAACCTCGCCATGCCGCGCAAAACGATTATCAGGAATAGTAATATCCAATTGCAAAAACGACAACACCGCGGAATATTAACGCGCACGATGGCCCGGCTGATGACCGCCGAACACAGTATTTTCAGCCGGTTGGTTTCATTACCCCGCCTGCGGATTGCCGGAAGCGGATTAATGGGCCAACACAATTCATTTTTGTATAATTTATTGTTGGACAGGCTCCCAGCGTGCCCAACTGGTTGCATGTATTCCCGCACCATGGGCCGGATCAGAATTTGAAAGGATCGTCTGTGAAAATGCGATACAAGCCGGTTTTATTCATCGCACTGGCGGCACTTATCAGTGGGTGCCAATCCAAGCATTCCACCCCAAGCCAATCCGCCACCACGGAACCGGGAACCACATACACGTACCATTTGCGCGGCATTATTAAAGCATTGCCGCAACCGGGGCAATCGCCCCGGAGTGTCAGCTTAAAGGTGGGGCCGATTGCGCATTGGATCGGCTTGAGTGGCAAAGTGGAACCGATGATGGCCATGACAATGCCCTACCAATTGGCCCATGGGGTAACGCTTCAAGGCATGGCCAAGGGGGACAAGGTGGCCTTTACATATCAAGTCAATTGGATCGCGGATCGGATGGTTATCACACGCATTAAAGTCCTGCCCGCCAGCACAGTCATCCATTTTTCAATGCCCGCCGACAGCCCGGCTCAGGCACCGCACAATTAAATAGCCGGGGAGCCGAATGGACAAATAACCTGCCGGTGTCGGCGGGGGAGTGTGCTTGCTGGATGAACGCAGGAGCGCACTACTCAAATTTTCGCTTTATCAGGGCGGGGTCAGAGGCGGAGCGGACTTTTAGTTTCATATCTTCCAGCGTTTGCGCTATGATCCGCGCTATGAGCGCCCGGCCCACCCATTTGTGGTCCATGGGAATAATATGCCATGGCGCATAGATCGTGCCGGTGTTCTTTAGCATCTCCTGATAGGCTTTTTGATATTCATCCCAGAATTTACGTTCCGCAAAATCGTCGGCGCTTAATTTCCAGTGCTTCTCCGGCGTTTTCTGCCGCTGAATCAAGCGCGATTTTTGTTCGGATTTGGATATGTGCAGGAAAAATTTCAAAACACTGATTCCGGATTCAGTGAGATGCTTTTCAAAGGCGTTGATCGATGCATAACGCCTGGCCCAGAGATGCGTTTCTTCCTTGAGGTAGTCCGGCAGCAGCTTGTCCGCGTGCACGCGCACCACCAGCACATCTTCATAATGCGAGCGGTTAAATACGCCAATTTGACCGCGGGCGGGAACGGCCTGATGAATCCGCCATAAAAAATCATGGGATTGTTCGACGGAACTCGGCTTGCCGAAACTTGTCACCCGCACACCGGCGGGATTAACATGGTCGAACACATGCCGGATCGTGCCATCCTTACCGGCGGTATCCATCCCCTGCATAATCACCAGCAAGCCGCGCCGTCCATCCACGTACAGAAGCTGCTGCAACTCGCCGATGCGGCGGGTGTATTTTTCCGTCAGAACTTCGGTCTTGTTCTTTGCCGGCAGGCCACAAGTCGCATCCATTTTAATCTTCGCCAGATTGATGCGCGATTCCGGGTCGGCAATGGTTAAAACTGAATGTGTGGACATGGGTTTGTATCCTTCAAATTACCGCGCAAGAAACGGCGGGCGTTCGCTGCTATTTCTATTTGGCAACGGTTTGTGGAACATTGGCATGCGACCAATACGTGTTAACGGCTTTTTGCGCATCGCCGGCCTGATGCCGCAGCAACAGCGACTGTTTCTGCAATGCTATCAGTTGCGTCTCCACCAAAACCAACTCGTTGGCCATTTGGTTATATGCCGGTGCCGTTTTGTTCATCGCTCGCAGATTCTTCCGCAAGCGCGTTTCATCATCTTGTGCCTGCTGAATTTTCTCCGAGTTGCGGCTAAGCGCGGCCTGCTTTGCATTGACAAGTTTCAGTAATGAAATGGCTTTGCTGATTGCCGCGGAAATATTGGCCGGAAGATGGACTGTCTTCAATGTTGTTCTCAAGGCGGCAATATCCATGCCGGGCAGGTAAATGTTATCTGTCCGGCTCTGCTGTTGCCGGATGTGCAGAACCGCTGTGCCGTTGGGTTGAACGGCTTGCATACATTCATACATTCCCTTGTGCAGCGTAACACCGGCGGTGGGTAGAAGAATCTTCCATTGCTTGTCAATTAAAGTCCGCACCAGCACATCGCGCGCATGGCTCGCCGTGTTATTAAGCTTATAGAATGTGTTAATGAGAATCCGATTTTTCAGGGCAAGTGTCCCGTCATGCAGCGCGGCGGCTTCCAAAGCGGTGTGCTGGGTCGTTTGTGTCAGCCGAACGGTTGTGGACTGATCGACCGCAAATGTATAAATATGGTGCATTCCCGGCGGCAACGCGCCGAGCCGGGCTTCCCCGTCATAAATGGAGCTTGTATAAACCGTCAGTGTGCCCGGAGGCAGAAATTTACGGGTATTATTGGTGACCCGTGCGGCCAAGAACGGATGGCCCGATGCCTGCCCGACGCTGTACAGATCAAGTTGCCGCGCCTTGATGGGTGTTACCAGAATCGGCACCATGGCGGATTGTTCGCGGGGGACGGTAACATCTTTAACATGATAATCAAATGCCGGATGCACCACGCCGGCGGATGCCATCGCATTGACGCCTTGCAAAGGGTTGAAAGGCGCGCTGAACTGCCTTTTCATTGCCATCATCGGCATGGCCTGTGTGGCTTGGTTGGCCGCAAGTCCGGCGAATCCACCGCCGCCACCTCCAAACATTTGCGACTGCTCCACCATTGCTTTTGCGGCATAGGGGCTTGGCTTAACACCCTGACCATAGGTTTGCGGCGTATCATAAGTATCCGCCGGTTGCGGCTCTACGGGCCGCCGCATATATAGCGGTTGATATAAATTCTTGATAAACGACAGAGGCTCTCCACCGCGAATGTCCAATTGCACATGGCTCCAATTCATATCCGTCTGGTTGGCCACAATGACCATTGCCTGTCAAACAGCGTCGGCGTGCTTGCCCGTATGTGTTGCCGCGGAGGTGTCTTTTGCCGGTGCGGGCAGAATGAGGCGGTAGGTCATGCGCCACAATGGTGTTTCCAGCAGATATGCGAATCGGATAAGGCGTGTGGTGTGCCCCTTAAACCACAACGTCATACGGCGCTTGTGTTTATTGGGCTGATTGGCCAATGCGTCCAAGGCCTTGTTCAGGCTTTTCCGCAATCGGCGATTGTTGATGCGGATGGCGCTGACATTATTAAGCGATACCTGTTTCAGCCTGGCATGGGACAGCAGGTTCAGGTACCAACCGCTGCCCGCGATGATGGCCGGGCCATTGTTGTACCGAACCACCGGTGCTCCGGGCCGCAGGGGCGGCATAAAAAATCCACGATGCAGCAGATCAATAATCCGCCCGGTTAACTTACAATTGCCGGGCTTTTTTAACGTCAGCGTTACCGATACGCCGCGCAACTGCTGCAAAAGTTCCCGCCGTGAAGGGTTATTGTTTATATCCAGCAGGAAGTCCCGCAACGTGACACTTAACGGTGTGGCCGCGGGAAATGTCACCTCACCGGCCTGGCCGCCGCCGGTATCCTGAAACACCAACGAGGCCAAAACATCATTAATTTGTCCGGATCGGAATGATAGTGTCTGCTTTTGCGTGCCATGAACCAACCCCTGATATTGGAAAACCCCCACGCCACGGCTGAACAAGTCCACCTGCGCCAGCCTGGCCGGCTGCCCCGGCGCGGTATCGGAAATATGGCCATCGGCTCCGGTCCGCATCGCCATGCGCGATGTGCACGATGCGCAAAGTCCGGTGCTCAGCAAAAGTGCCGCAATTTTAACGCCGCGATTCATACGTTCTCCTCAATGATACAATCTGTTCCAAAGCCATTCGCCGCCATCATGGATTCGCCGCGGTCGCTGCCTGAGCCTCGGCCAAATTCTGCAACAGTTTTTCAATTTTCCGCTGCATGACTTCATCGGCGGTGATAACCAGAGCTCCATTGAAAACCGTTGCGGAAGCATCGATTCCTCCGTTGGCAATCCAGCGATTCCGGTCGATATTGTTTTCCAGCAAGCGCACGATTTGATCAAGTTGCTGGTTCTGCGCGTTGTATTGCCATGATCCAACCGGCGCTGCCTGGCTGACGAACGGCGCGTAAATGCGGGTAAGGCGGCGCTTTTCCACTTCTTGGAGGCTGCCTAAAAAAAGCACGCCCCGACTCACGGTGAACGCCAAACGCTGACCGCCGGGGCTTAGCTGGGTGATGACAAGGCTCAGCACGGTGCGGGCGGGCACGGGGCCGTTAAGGTGCAATGTAACTGGTGTGCCCCTGCGTATTGAGGCCTGTGCCAAGGTATGCCAATCCACAAAAACATCAACCCCCGCGGCCTTCGCCAGGGACTTGATCGCCGTATTGAAAGCTGTGCGATGGAAATGCACCAATACCAGCGTGTGCAGCCGGGTGAAAACCGCATGATCCGCCGACAATTGCCGTATGGGCGTTGGCGCGGACTGATTTATCGCCGGCGCCGCTGATGCCATCGCCAGGACAAAGACCACTGCAATCCGGATCATCCCTGTTGTCATGATCGC
This sequence comes from Planctomycetota bacterium, assembly GCA_021799715.1. Next base: position 4,723 of record JAJYZY010000102.1, read on the forward strand.
GCCACCCCGTGGAATGTCGTTTCCACTTGTTGAGCATATCACCGGCGAACGGATGGGGCAACGGGCAAAATTTCGCAATTTTAATATTTCGTGAATTCATTGTTTCCCGATGCCGCTTCAAGCATTATAATCACAAGTTTATGCGGTAGCGTTGATTTGCCGCGGTGCACGGGCGGAAAGTTGCCCCAAGGAGAATATTGATGATTTCCCGGCGGAAAACCCGGCAGGTAATGGTTGGAAACGTACCCATTGGCGGTGATGCGCCGGTGGTGGTGCAGTCCATGACCAGCGGCTACACCCATGACATTGACAACTGTGTGCGCGAAATCAATAAACTCGCCGCCGGCGGAGCGGATATTGTCCGCGTGGCTGTACCGGAACGGAAAGACACCGAAGCACTTAAGGAAATCATGAAGCAGGTGCATGTGCCGATTGTGGCCGATGTGCATTTTCATTTTCAGCGGGCGCTGGAAGCCATTGAGGCTGGCGTAAGCAAAATCCGGCTCAATCCCGGAAACATCAATGACCGCAAGCAGGTGGAAACGGTTATTGACGCGTGCAAGGAACGCAAAATCCCCATTCGCATCGGCGTCAACGAAGGGTCCATTGTTGAACGCAAAGACAAACAAAAGCGCATGCGGGAACTCGGCGGCGTATTTAGCGATAATCGGCACGGCCATATTCTGGCGATCATGATTACCAAGCTTGAAGAATATCTTGATATATTTTATGACCGTAATTTCCACGATATTGTCATTTCCGCCAAATCCATTGATCCCATTCTGGTTATCGATGCGTATACGGAAATTTCCAAACGTTTCGATCATCCGCTGCATCTTGGCGTGACGCATGCGGGACCAAAGGAAACCGGCACCATACGCAGTGTGGTGCCGTTGGGTACGCTGCTGGCCAACGGCATCGGCGATACCATCCGCATCAGCTATGCCAATGATCCCATTTATGAAGTGCAGGATGGCTTGGAACTGCTTTATGTTCTGGGCCTGCGGCAACGCCGGGGCGCGGAACTTATCGCCTGTCCCACCTGCGGGCGCATACAGGTGGACCTTTTCACGCTGGTGCAGCACGTCAACCGCAAACTCAAGGAAGAAATCACGTTGCCGATTAAAGTCGCGGTGATGGGTTGCGTGGTCAACGGTCCGGGCGAATGTGAAGGTGCCGATGTGGCCATTTTCGCCGGTGATAAACGCGGCATTATTTATGTTCAGGGCGAAAAGGTCGCCAATGTTCCGGAAGAAAATATCCTTGATGCGCTGCTTGATGAATGCAAAAAATTCCAGGCCAAGGTATTGCGTGGTGAAGCCAGACTCGGTGAAAAGGTGGTGGACATCCTTCCGCCTGATCCCATTGGTGAACTGGGTTCCGGCTATGCGAAAATCGCTGCGGCCAAGGCTGATGGCGGCACCGCATTGCCGGTGTTGAATCAGTAACCCAACTTCGGCGGAATCAGGCATTCCGGTGCAATAAGCCGATAAAAAAACCGCGGCGGCACATTTTGTGCCATGACCGTAACGTGTGGATAACGCAAATGTTTGATCAACTGTCAGAAAAATTTTCCAACATGTTCCGGAATCTCTCCGGACGCGGACGCATCAGTGAAAGCAATGTCCGTGAATCCATGCAGCAGGTCCGCAACGCGCTGCTGGAGGCTGATGTCCATTTTGATGTGGTTCAGGATTTCACCAACCGCGTGATGGCCAAAGCCGTGGGTACGGAAGTGCTGAATTCCGTGGAACCCGGACAACAGATGGTCAAAATTGTCTTTGACGAACTTGTTGACCTGATGGGGCCGGTGGACACGCGCATAATGTTTGTTGATCCGCCGCCCACCATCATCATGATGTGCGGCTTGCAGGGATCCGGCAAAACCACCACCTGCGGTAAACTTGGCCTGTACCTCAAGGCAAAAGGTAAAAATCCGCTGCTTGTGGCCGCCGATACCCAGCGCCCGGCCGCCATGGAACAGTTAGCCACCCTGGGTCAACAAATCGACATTCCGGTATATCGGGAAGACGCCAGCGCCAATCCCGTGGCAATATGCCGCCGTTCCATTGATTTTGCGCGCCAGAATGGCCGCGATGTGGTCATTCTTGATACCGCAGGCCGGCTGCATATTGACGATCAACTCATGCAGGAACTCCAGCAGATCGGGCAGGTTGTCAAACCCCATCAGGTGTTTCTGGTGGTTGATGCCATGGTCGGGCAGGATGCCGTCAATTCCGCCAGGGCATTTAATGAAAAACTCGAACTCGACGGCATTATTCTCACGAAGTTTGATTCCGACACCCGCGGCGGCGCGGCCATTTCCGTCAAGGCCATCACCGGCAAACCGATTAAATTTCTCGGCGTGGGTGAGAAACTTCAGGCGTTGGAGGAATTTCATCCCGACCGCATTGCCCAGCGCATCCTCGGCATGGGTGACATACTCACATTGGTGGAAAAAGCGCAGCAGCATGTGGATGAAGCCAAAGCCGCGGAAATGCAGGATAAGCTCGCTAAAGACACCTTTACCCTGGATGATTTTCTTGATCAGATGCGATCCATCCGGAAAATGGGGCCGCTCAAGCAGCTTTTGGGAATGTTGCCGGGCATTGGTTCCGCGCTGAAGGATGTACAGTTGCCGGAAGAGGAACTCAACCGCGTGGAAGCCATTATCCAGAGCATGACCGCCAGGGAGCGGCAAACCCCGGACCAGGTTGACGCCTCCCGCCGCCGCCGCATTGCCCGCGGTTCCGGTACGCTGCCTGATGAGGTATCCCGTCTGATTAAAAGCTTTTCCCAGGCGCGGGACATGTTCAAAAAGATGAACAGTATGTCCCTGAAAGGCCGCTATAAAGCCATGCAGGATTTGCAGAATATCAGTCCCGGCACCTTGGCTTCGGGAAATATTGGTACCGCCGTGCGGCAAATTCCATCGCGCCTGTCACCGGAGCAGAAACGCCGGGCCCGGGAAAAACGCCTGCGCGGTAAATAATCCCCTTGGAGAAGCCATGCCCGATGGGCTTGAATCATTAGCTGGAAAATTCATTGTATTTGACGGTCTGGACGGCTGCGGCAAAACCACGCAGATGGACCGGATTGAAAAAAAACTCGCCGGCCTGCGTGTCCCCGCGGTGCGCGTGCGCGAGCCTGGCAGCACACCGGTCGGCGAGCACATACGTGAATTGCTGTTGACCAGCCGCGGCGAGGGGCTGCACATCCGCGCGGAAATGCTGCTGTATATGGCCAGTCGGGCCCAGTTGGTCCACGAGGAAATCAAGCCCGCGCTGGCCAAAGGCATAACGGTACTGGCCGATCGTTACACCAGCAGCACCCTGGCGTATCAGGGTACCGCGGGCGGAATTCCCGAAGGGGATATTCTGGATGTCGCCCGCGCGGCCACAGAGAATCTCTGGCCGGACCTCACCATTATTCTGGATGTGCCGCTGGATATTGCGCTCAACCGCATTCAGCCCAGCCGGAAAGGCGCGGCCATTCAGCCGGGCTTATTCCAGGACCGCATTGAAAATCGCGTGGCGGAATTTCACCAGAAAGTCCGCGAAGGCTTTCTGCATCAGGCCGAAAGCTACCCGCAGCGCTACCGCGTTATCAGCGCCAAAGGCTCCCGCGACGCCATTGAACAAGCCATTGAAACCACCCTTATTGATTTTTTCGCAACGCCCCGCCCCCCGCGAAATTCCTGAAGCAACCGCGGCGATGCCCCATTCTTTTTCCCTGTACACAGTCAAGCCGCCGCCCGTCCGTAGCCCCGCCCGATGGAGCAACACGAATATGAAACGTGCGGCCGCCGTTACCGTTACATCGATCCGGCCAGTTAGCGACCAGCCGAACTGTCAAATCCTGATCTAAAGTTGTCACTTTATTTCTCACCGGTTACGCCCTGGATCACCTGCCTCAGGGGGATCGCCAAGGGGGGGCTGCGCAGCGCAGGGAGGACGAGCGCAGCGAGT
>JAJYZY010000103.1 GCA_021799715.1 Planctomycetota bacterium
GATCCGCGGGGCGGGTTTTGCGTGAGACCAGAATAACGCCCGCCGCCGCCATGGCGGCTACCGGCCGGCTGAGGTGAATAATCGATCCCGCCAGCATGGCGATCAGCAGAATTCCCATGACCACCAGAGATTTGACAATCAGGGGCCACTGGATTTTCGGCGGATGATGATGTTCATGCGCCGGTTGGGACGCGGCGGGCGGTTCAATATCGGCAAACAGCCGCGCGCGGTAAAGCACGGCAATGGCGAGATAATTCAGAGCCAGGCAAATCAGAATCAGCGGTAAAACGGTTATGAAATAAGCGGCAAAATTAAGATTGCCCGCCTCTCCGATAAGCATATTCTGCGGATTGCCGATCAGCATGGCGGCCGAGCCGATGTTGGATGCGGTGGCCAGCGCCATGAGATAAGGCACCGGATCGCGGCGGGCGCGCTGCAGAGCCAGGCACAGCACGGGTGTAAAAATCAGGCAGATGACATCGTTGGCAAACAACGCGGAGAGCAGTGCGGAAAATGCGATAAGCCCCGCCAGCAATCGCCACGGCTGATGCGCCGCCGCCACAATTCGCCGCACCACCCAGTCATAAAAGCCCGCCAATCGCAGTTGCGCGGAAATAGCCATCATGCTGATCAGCAGGATCAGCGTTGGAAAATCCACACCGGCCATGGCCTGGTGCAGGCTCATGCGATGAAACAACAACACCGCCACAGCGCCCAATATGGCAATGCTGGAACGATCCAGGCGTGTGAAGGGAATATCTCCCAGAGCCAGGCCAAAGTAAGTCAGGGCGAAAATCAGCACATCCGGCCAATCAACGCGGTGAGCGGTTGCGGCAATGTGAGCAATGATCGCCGCGATCACTTCTTGCCTCCGTTGGTACCGCCGGTACCGGCACCAAACAAATGACCCAGAGAATCCGCGGCACCGGTAACAGCCTTGTCCGCGCCTTGCAGCAGTGTTCCGGCACCGGAGCCAATAAACGTCGTGGCCGCGCTTAGCGTGGTGCGTACCGCGTTGGGAATGGCCGGATTATTTGCCAGGCTCTTGGCAACTTCAACTAAAATCTGTTCGATCAGGCCGGCCATCCGCAGCGGTCTACCATTGGGGTTGGTCGGTTCATTGAGTACCATCCGGGGCAGGGTAATAACAATCGGAACACCTTTCTGGCCCGGCAGCAGGGAGGTATCAAGGCGAACAACGGTGTTAAGCAGCACCACTTTGGTAATGGCCAGAGCTTTTCCCCCGGAGCTTTTGGCGGTGGTGGCGGGCTTGGCGGCAGGGGTTGCGCTTTGCTGATTCTTCAGGTGGTTGATCTCCGCCATGAGGTTATTGGATAAACCGCTTTGATCCACGGAAATATGCAAGCCCTCAATGGTGATAAGCTTGATTACCACGGTGTTGGTCAGCAGACTGTGCAGATTCACGGTGGCACCGCAGGACTGCATGGTCAGCAGGTGCGGCGCGGTATATCCCTTGAGATTATCAACCGTCAGCCCCGACAGTGTCAGGCTGCCGCCGAGAATACTTAAATGTACGCCTGCCAACGTGGTTTTGGTGCCCAGCGCGGCAGTGGCCCGGCTCTGAATTTCACTGCGCAGAATTCCATCCATGGAAAACCAGACGGCCACAATCAGCACCAGCACCAGCAGGATTACATAAACCAATGCTTTTCGTAATTTTTTATGCACGGCGAAAACTCCCTTAACAAGAACAAACTATCACTTCAGCCGTCAGGCCGAAGGCTTAATCCCGGATTCGGCCGTTTGAAATTCCAGGGCCACGGAATTGAGGCAAAACCGTTTGCCAGTTGGAGCCGGGCCATCGTCAAATACGTGGCCCAGGTGGCTGCCGCAGCGCCGGCATCGAATTTCCGTGCGAATCATGCCAAAGCTTTCATCACGAAGTTGTGCGACATGGTCCGGATCAAACGGTTCATAAAAACTTGGCCAGCCGGTGTGCGATTCAAACTTTGCCTGAGATTTGAATAAAGGCAAACCGCACAGCCGACAGATATACAGGCCATTACCTTTGTTGTTCAGCAAGCCCCCGCAGAACGGCGGCTCGGTTCCATGATCGAGCATAATGCGGCGTTCTTCGGGGGTTAATTTTTCCGCCAGTTCATTGATCCGGCTTTCGGGCAAAGCGGTTATGTCATGGCCGGATTTCGACACGCGTGAACCGCTTGAATGTTGAGGGGCCGATGTCATGGACAACTCCTTTGCCGGCTTACTTGTTGCGGCTGAAAACCACGTTGACTTCCTTGACCACACTGCCGTCCAATTCCCGCATCGGTGCGGTGATGGAAGGCGAAACGCGCACAATAAAGTGCTGTGTCGCCCGGTTATATATCACCGCGCCGGCCATGCCGCCATGCACGGTAACCGTTGGCTTATATGGCGCAAAGCCGTGCAAGGTGACAACGTCTTCGCCGGGGGCAAAGGCCACCGATGCCATAAAGGCATCAGGCAGATTGGCCAATGCGGGTATTCTTGCCCGGCCGGTGCCCACAAATTTTCCGCGTTGGCCCATAAACGCAATCCCCGCCGCTCCCGGCGAAGCGCATACATAATACGCCGCGTTATCAGCGCCTAATGCGCCGGTAAACGTTTTTCCCGCGGCAATGTGCGCGGAGGACCCGGTAAAATAGTTATAAACATACATGGCTCCATGCAGACCGATATCATGCGCGGAAAAAGTGACGGCCTTTTTATCCTGCGGCCTGGGCGCAAAGGCAAATACATAGGCTGTTTTCACCCCATCCTGACGGGTGTATGTCCGGGCAATAAGCGGGGTGTGAACATGCAGGGCACCATCCAGATAAGCCCGGTCAATGGGCACAATTGGCACGTCCGGCTTGATCAGCACGCCATCGCTGCGGCATGTGCGCATCAGATTGGCGCGATTTTCCCTGCCGATGGGATCTCCAAAGCCCACCACACCCGCCGAAAGATTCTGCAACAACACATTATCCGTGCGCCAGGACATGCACACATCATCCCATGGCCAAAGGCCCAGCGCTCCGGCAAGACGGGAGGTAAATAAGCACGCATAGAATCTGGGACGGATAAAAATATCATCGCTGACCCGTGTGGCCATGATATTGTTGACTTCCGAGGATTCCAGCAATTCGCATGGCAAGGGCATGCAGTACATGACCGTAACGCCATGCGCCGCCATTGCGTCAGCCATATTATGATAAAAATCGTGTCCGGCGGTGAGGTTTGAGAAAAAATGGGAATACCGGGCAAGGGTGCTCTGCCAGTCCTGCAGATACGTTTTCACGCCATTATCATGCAGATATGCCGCGATATGATTCCAATAGCGCAGATCCACCGGGGCAATGCCGATAATTTTATAACGCTTGTGATAAGGACTTTTTTTGCTGATCCACCGCCCGTGCACCACCAGCGGCATGCCCACCTGCTGATCAAAGGCCTCAAGGCCCTTGGGAAACAAATGCCGGCTCGCGGTGTAATGCGTTACGCCGCCAAACTGCGCCCATGCCTGATGCCGATATTGCGGCAGCATGGACCGGATTTTTTTGCCCAGATAATTGGTGGAATCTTTCCGGTACCACCAACTGTCGAGCTCAAGATAGTGAATCGGAATCGATCTCGATTGCAAATGCCGGATTTCCGCCAGAATGGTGCCGGCGTAGCCCAGGCTTGGCTTAAAATGGTAATAATAGGTTGCGCCATTGTCCGTCCAGTAGCCCAGATAGCGCAGTACCGGAGCGGCCTGATTACCGGGCCGCGTTTTGCCGCCCAACGTGGTCAGGGCCGGCCCCCAAATATCATACGCATGATTAATGCCATGCGTGATGACCATGATGCTGCGAATCTGAAACTTGGCGGGAACTGCGGCAACATTCCGGTTCAGCCGGACAATTGTGTGGGTTGTGCCGTTGCCGCGCATGGTCATTATTGTGAAGTGCCGGGCGGGAGAAATGATCGCGGCGTTGTAATGCCCGTCAAACAGCAGCCAGGGCGTGCCGGACTGTCCCGCTGAAAACTGCGGCGGCGCAAATGAATTATTGCGATAGCTGAAAACATGCAGTCCATGCGGTTCGGTGGTGAAATCAGGAAAGCGAATTTGCGGATGTGCCATTGCCTGTTGAAACGTGAGAATAAATTGTGCCACCGGAACGTTGCGATAGGTGCGAATGGTGCCGGAAACCAGTTTTCCTTTATAAAGCCAGTCAAATCGTACCTGCTGATACCGTCCGATGCGGTCTTTGCCGGTGCCATGGTGTAACGCCTGCAAAGGTGCCGGAACTGAACCGGTAAACTTCCAGGCGGGATCCATGCTTTGCAGCGTATAAACGCCGGTGTTCGGATTCACTGCAGCCCGCAGCGCAATTTCTGGATTTGCGCCGGACGCCGTGCTTACGCCGGCCAGCGCCGCCAGGCATGCAACGCATGCCAATGTCCGGTAAATGCACCGCCATAAAGTCGATACCGCCATACGCATGAACAAGTCTCCTCAAAACCGTGACATTGGAATTATACCGCAAATGGCCCCCAACGGCAGAAGCATCAGCCACAGTTGCTGTACCGGCGGCCCTGCGCATGCTCCCGCAAACGCCGCCTATGGTGAATCTGGATTTCCGCATGATCCAGGGTGCTTGCGGCCTGGAGCCGCGGCCAGGATGATTCCCCCGACCCCCGCGGCCGCGCTGGCCAGCCACCATGGCCACAATGTTGTCATAAGCGTATTTTGCCCCAGCACCACGTGCTGATACATGATCGGTGCGTGAAACCAGGTAAACCAGTTGTAATGTATGCCCGTGGCCAGGGCGTTAAGCATCCATATTGCCGGTGACATATTGACCAGTATTTCCGTCAGCCAGGTGCCATGTGCCCAGGAATGCTGCAAAATCAGATACAGAGGTGTGAATAGGATCGGAGAGAAAATCAACATGCCCGCGATGGTCATTGCCACCGGAACCGCCAGGCCGATATTCCAGGAGCCGATGCGGCCGGCCAAGGCGGTGCAAAACAGCCCCCAGCCGACAAAGACGGCTCCGGTTTGCAGTATAACCGCTGCCGGTACCAGCCCGGTTGCACACCCGATTGCTTCGGCAGTCATTGCCGCTGCGCCGGAAATGATTCCCGCGCGATAAAAGTGCCGGAAATTGCGGCATAGCGCGCCGGAGAGAATCGCGGTTATGCTTTGTCCGATCAGCAACAGCAGCATCCAGCCCGCTACCGCCGAGGTCCGATTTGCCGGATCAATTCCCGCGGTGTCAATCAGCGGCAGCAGCATGAGGCCCATCGGCAGGGGAAAAGCCGCAATCAGAGATTTTGCATTTATTGCCGCCATGGAAAAAGATTATAATGTCAAATGTGCAGGCTGTAAGAAAATGGCCCATCATCGGTAACTTGATCAAACGCGATTCCCATGAATGGGGCGTCTTTGGAAGGTGGCATGAAGGTCCGGGCCGATGCACATGGCACCGGAGGCACTGGAAGTGTATGTTGCCGGGACCTGCCCCGGCATGGAGAATATGGATGAAATTCAATACTCCCAAATGGACTTTCGCTTTGGTATGCGCGGTATCAATGCTGATAAGCCAACACATCATGGCTGCCGCCGCAGCATCGGCGGGCGGAAAAACCGCGGCGGGGCAAACCGGGAAGCGCATGAGTCTTTTGCTGTGGACCAATCAGCGAATTAAGGACATTTTGGGTTCGCTGGCTGAAAATGGCGAATTTGGCATAGCCGGGAAGCAATTGGGTCGCCTGGAAGATCAGGTCATCGCTTACATGCCGCGAAATGGCCTGACCGCACTTCGCCATGCGGATTTCGCCCGCCGGCTGGTCAGCCAGTTGTCTTCCATTTCCAATCATCAGCACCGTATGAAAATGCTGAAGTTTCTCATGGCCAACCATGAACTTGCAGCCACAATGGTATTTCTTAATGCTCCGGGGCAGCAGAATGTGGCACAGGTGTATCATCGGCTTGCCTCCATGCGCCGTGCGCTGGGTCCGATGGTAGTAGCGTATCCGAACCTGACGGCCGCGATATGCGCTGTGTTGTATAAGCCGCTGACAATGCACATCAATGAAAATACCGTGCACTCGCCGAATCCGGTGGCATTGTTCAAATATTATGTCCGTTATCAGCGGGCGATGTACTTTGGTATCCGCAATGTGCCGGCGCGATTGCTGATTTATGTGGTGGATTCCTGCTCAAGTATTCGCAGCATGACATGGGCGTTAAATAAATATCATGGCGATTCAATGGTGGGGCAATTGTTTTTCAGCGTGCCGTATGATTACAGCACGTATCTGCACGGCACGAAAAAAGAAGTGGACATCAAGGGGTATAATCTGCCGAACATATTGCAATACGGGGGCGTGTGCGCTGATCAGGCTTTTTTTGCTTCTCAAGTGGGAAAGGCCATCGGTGTGCCAACGGCTTATGACATTGGTATGTCCAGTGTGGTGGGTCATGCCTGGGTGGGCTTTCTGCAGCAGGTGGGCAATCAGGCGGCATGGAACTTTAACATTGGCCGGTATTCCGAATATCGCGGTGTCGTAGGGGTGGTGCAAAATCCCATTACCCGACGCCATGAGCCGGACTCGTTTATGTCGCTTTCCGGGCAATATATCGGCACAACGCAGCACCAGCGGTGGAACGCGGTTGTTCTCACGGATGCCGCTTTGCGCTTGCTGGCCATTTCGGCCACACATGGAAGCTTTTCGCCGCCGGCTTTACCGGCGAATGTTTATGGCCATACCGCCAAAGCGCTGGATAACAGCGTGTCAGCACAGTTGTCGCTTTTGAAACGCGCGGTGAATCAATGTGATGGCTATGCGGAATCCTGGATGCTCGTGGGTTATCTGGCATCCAAGGGCAAGCTGACCATGGCGGAGAAAACGCTCTGGACCGGCGCACTGATGCGACTTTGCGGGCAGCGGTATCCGGATTTTGCCATGGCGGTGGTGCAGCCGATGATCCTTTCGGTCAAAAATCCGATCAAGCAAAACCGGTTCTGGAATCGGGCGTTCCGAATTTTCGCCCCCAGGCGTTTTGATCTTGCGGCGCAAGTGCGGATGATGCAGGCGCGGCTGTGGCGCAAGGCCGGGCATTTAAATCGTGCCGGGACCTATCTGATGGATGTGATCAACCAGTATGCCAATGCCGGCCCATTTATTCTTACGGCGCTGCACCAGGCGGTTGACATACTTCGCCAGCAGAAACACAGTAATCGCATAACCAAACTGTATGAAGTTACCTGGTCGCGCATTCAGGCGCCGCCGCGGATGGCGGATCCGTTTATGCACGAAAGCAACTGGTATCAGGTGGGTAAACTGCTGGAAAGCCGTCTTCGGGAACAGGGCCAGACGCTCATGGCCGATAAAGTTCGCCGTGAACTGCAATCTGCCGGAAATCCGGTGGCGGGAAATTAACTGGGCGGGATTTTTGTTTCATCACATCCATGTTAGAGTAACGTATCCTGCGGCAAGCGGAAGATCTGTATTGGGAATGCCATGAGCGCTGTTATGACACAATATGATTCGCCAGGAGCCATCGGTGGGCAATCCACGACCGAAGCTGTCGTGCGTCCCTGCCGCATCGGGCCGCATGAACTGGCCCTTCCGGCCATGCAGGCGGGTCTGGCCGGATACAGTGACATGGCTATGCGTGTTGTAGCGCGCCGGCGCAATTGTCCTTATGCCGTAACCGAAGCGCTGCTGGACCGGGTTATCATTACCGGCGGACGTGGCCGCGAAAAGCGGTCTATTTTATGTGAAGCCGACCATCCGGTGGCCGGACAACTCATGGGCAGCGAAGCGGATGAAATGGCGGCGGCGGCGCAGATTCTTCTGGAATCAGGCTTTGACGTTATTGACTTGAATTTCGCATGTCCGGTAAAAAAAGTCATGGGGCGCTGCCGGGGCGGATATCTGCTGAGCGACCCGGATGAAGCCATCAACATTATGCGGGCGGTGCGGGAGGTTGTGCCGGGACCTCTGACCATGAAGTTGCGCCGCGCGCTGGATGATTCAACGCGGGCGGCGGAGAATTTTGATCGGATTTTTAACGAGGCGATTAACCTGGAATTCGCGGCCATGGCGGTGCACGGCCGCACTGTGGAACAGAAATACACCGGCACGGCGGACTGGGATTTTCTGCGCACGCTGAAAATCCGTTATCCGAATATGACAATCTTCGGCAGCGGCGATGTATTTACCGCACAGGACGCATTGCGCATGTACCGGTATACCGGATTGGATGGTATATGGATTGCCCGCGGCGCTATCGGTAATCCATGGATATTCCGCGAATTTGCCGCTCTGATTGCCGGCGGTCCACCGGTTGATCCGCCCGGAATATTTGAACAGCGCGAAGGATTAATGGAACATTTTGCTTTGGCGGTTGAAATATACGGCGAGGAGCAGGCCTCCCGGCAAATGCGGAAAATAGGCATAAAATATTCGCGACTGCATCCGCGGGGGGCGGACGTATGGCGGGCCTTTATCGCGGTGAAATCCCAAGCGGACTGGGACGGCGTACTGAATTGCTTTTACAGCACGGATGGCCCGGGGCGGA
>JAJYZY010000104.1 GCA_021799715.1 Planctomycetota bacterium
ACCGCTTCTGACAGCGCGCGACATGTCCTCGGGCTTGAAGCTCTATCACCAGAGCACGTTCGTACAGCTTTTCATCCAATCCAGGCTTGAGTTCATTTAATACCGTCATCGCAGCGCCGATAATTTCCCCGCTCAATTCCCTGTGAATGATATCGATAGCCATTTGCACTCCGGTCTGTCACACTCGCACTCCAAGCATATGTTAGAATATCCGCGTGGGAAAGCGGCGAGGAACGCACATGCCTCCCAGATCGGCCATGCCTTTCCATGGCCCAACTACGGATGGCCCAAGGCGGCGCTAAAACACCGCGCGGGGAGGCGGAGTTCGCGGAGGTAACGGGATGCAACGACGGAGAAAAACCACGAATTGCACCGATAACACGGATACGAGGGGTTTTGTGGCGGAAAGCGGCCCACACCACGCCGCATGCGCCGCGGAGTATTCGACCTATGGTGGGAGGGAGCGAGAGGCATCGCAGCGATCGTGGATCAATATACGCACCTGCATCTTTTTATCCGTGTCATCCGCGCAATCCGTGGTCACTTCATAACCTGTGCGGCCCCTGGTGATGCGTTATTAAAATCCGAAAAGTGCCCATACATTCTGATTTCGCGGAGCCAATACGGGATCGGCATGTCGCGTTGATAGACGTTTGGAGTAAAGGTTCGCTTTCTTGCTTCCCTGCTGAAATCCCGGTTCAATACGGTGCGTGCCTCGCCGGTGCCGTCCGTGTCCAGCCGGAGAATGGTGGCATGTTGATCGCTGTTTCCCGATGCCGGATAGCGGGCAGCTTGCGGCAGCGTATAATGCCCGCCGTGGCATAAACGGTTGTTGGCACAAGCCATGAATGGCTAAAACAGTGCCGGGCAGTGGTGTTGAGCTTGCCGCGGCACCGGGGATTGGCCGGCACGGATGTAACAGCGAAAACAGGGGATCATGAATCATGGAACACACAGTTCGCGCGACGGTCTGGCATGAATTCCGGCACGAAAAAACCAATCCCAAGGTGCAGGCGGTTTATCCCGATGGCATGCACAACGCGATCGCGGCAGGTTTGCGCGCCGTCGGCGGCATGACGGTGCGGACCGCCACGCTGGATGAGCCGGAACATGGCTTGTCCGCGGAAGTTCTGGACAACACCGATGTGCTGACCTGGTGGGGCCACATGGCCCATCAGGAAGTGCGTGATGATATCGTGGAGCGGGTGCGGCGGCGGGTATGGGCGGGCATGGGGCTGGTGGTGCTGCATTCCGGGCATTTCTCTAAAATCTTCAAAGCTCTTATGGGCACAAGCTGTGATCTGAAATGGCGCGAAGCCGATGACCGGGAAATTATCTGGATTACCGCGCCGGGACATCCGATTGTGCGGGGGTTATCAGATCATATTATCATTCCGCGCGAAGAAATGTACGGCGAACACTTTGATATTCCGGAACCCGATGAGACGGTGCTGATCAGTTCATTTTCCGGCGGCGAAGTATTCCGCAGCGGCGTGACATACCGCCGTGGCGCGGGAAAAATATTTTATTTTCGTCCCGGCCATGAAACATTTCCGGCATATCATCAAAAAGAAGTACTGCAGATTATCGCCAACGCCGTACTTTGGGCGGCTCCGGCGGCAAACAGCGCCCGGCAAACCTACGGCAATCGCAAACCGTTGTAAGCGGGTAGTCAAAATAACCGCGGGGCCGGACAGCGCGGCGTGCTTGCAAGGGTTCCATGGTGCGGTACCGTTAACGCGACGTGCCTGGTTGCGGCGGCGAAGGAGATCATGTCGCATGCCCAAAACAAATTGAAAGTGCTGGAAACATGATTACACAATTCCATGTGCAGAACTATAAAGCCCTTCGCGATATAACCCTGCCGCTGACGCCGGTGCACGTATTAATTGGGCCAAATGACAGTGGAAAAACCAGCATTCTTGAGGCCATCGCGGCGTTGTACAAAAGCGTGGATTTCCAACTGGACGACATTTTTCCACGCGTACCCAAATCCTCGGATCTGCTTTGGGACACCCTCGGCAATGAGGTTGCGTCATTCGCGGCGAAAATCGACGACCCGGCCCTGGCTGGCGAATACCAAATTGACTGCGTCATGCGGGAAGGGCCATCGCGGCATGCCGAGGTCTGGATTCCAAATGGTAAGCCGCCGCTTGCCATTCCGGCCGTGAACATGAGTGGCACGAGCGTGCAATTCGCCCACAAGCAGCCCGGCTCGACCGCGATGGATCGCGTCCTGGCAAAGCAACTGCACGACGCCCTGAGTGGCGTGGCATTCTTCCGCTGGAATCCGCGCATGTTGAAAATGCCGGTTATGCTGGATGCGGCCCATCGGCTCTCCTTGGATAGTTCCGGTTTCGGGCTGGCTCAATGCCTGGATGATATTCTGGGATTGGACCGCGATCTATTCCGCAAACTGAAGACAGAATTCCGTGGTATTTTTCCCGAAATCAAGGCCATTCAACTGGTTTCTGAACCCGCGTATCAGTGGCCGCAGCCACATCAGGTCGAGGATTTGCCGCACGCCGCTGCAGCAAGCGGAAAGAGCATTTATTTTCAATTGCACGATGGGAATAGCAGCCGGGGGAAAAGCATCCGAGCGGCGCAAGCTTCCGACGGGTTGCTGCTGGTTTTGGCGTATCTGACGCTGTTGCACCTGCCCAATCCGCCGCGCGTTATTCTCGTTGAGGAACCGGAAAACGGCATTCACCCCAAACGCCTCGGTGAAATTATGAAAATCCTGCGACAATTAATTGAACGACAGAATCGCACACAAATTCTAATGACCACCCATTCACCCTACTTGCTTGATTTATTTAAGCCGGAGGAAGTGACATTATGCAAAAAGCGGCAGGACGGCAGCGTTGGTGTGCACCCGCTGGGATTATCGACTGATATTAGAAAACAACTCGCGGTTTTCAACCTCGGTGAAATATGGACCGCCGAGGGCGATGAGGCCCTGGCCAAGGTGCCTGCGGATGGGGAAAAATAATGCGTGTTCTGGTGGTGGTTGAGGGCATGCACGAAAGCGGCGGAGCCGTGCGTGCGTTGATAAAGCAGCTGCGGCATGATCTTATTGACCTGGAATTTGATAAGCTGGCGAATGCGACCACCCACGTTCACGGCAAGGGGCGGGGGTATTTTAAGAAGGCGATTGGATGGATGCTCGAGGCGCGGAAGCGTGACTTTGGGGCCGTTATTCTGTTGGTCGACCGCGATCAGGTTGGCGAACGACTTAACGAAATCACAGACGCCCAAAACCACACGTCCATATGCGACAGTCCCCGCGCGCTGGGCGTGGCGGTTGAGGCGTTCGATGCCTGGATGCTGGCGGACCAGCAAGCGCTCAGCGGTGTGCTTGGAGTAAATATTCAGACGCAACCTGATCCGGAGAGTATTGCGCACCCAAAGCAGCATTTCAAGGACTTGCTGGCGGAGTTGGGGGCGGCATCCGTTGATGCGGGGCTGTATGCCCGAATCGCGGAAAAACTGGATATTTCCATTCTGGCAACCCGTTGTCCGCGGAATTTGCCGTGTTTGCAGATCGGGTGCGCAATTTGTAGAGCACCAATCGTTCATTTTCCGCAGCGAAATCGCCGGTGGTGTTTTATTGCCCGCCGAGTTGTACGGCCAGAAGGCCTTTTTGGAAATGCAGGCGGTTTTCAGCCTGTTGAAACACAATGCTGCGGTCAAAATCCATGGCTTGATCCGTTATCTCCACGCCGCGATACGCCGGCAGGCAGTGCATAACCACGGCATGGGCCGGGGCGGCGGCGATGAGATCGGCATTGATTTGATAGGGCGTGAAAATTTTCATCCGCTGGGCTTTTTCATTTTCCTGACCCATGCTCACCCATGTATCGGTGTAAATAATATCAGCCGCTTTTACCGCCGCACGGGGATCCGCGGTGGCCTGAAAATCAAAACCGGGAACATTGGATGCGGTTTGCACATCGGATTTATCCAGTTCATAACCCGCCGGCGCGGCAATGCGGAATTTCAGGCCAAAGACCGCGCAGGCCTCCATAAGCGACCGGGCCACATTGTTCCCATCGCCCACATACGCCAGGGTCAGATCAGACAGCGACCCGAAATGCTCCCGGATGGTTAACAGATCGGCCATAACCTGACAGGGATGGCTGCGATCGGTTAAGGCGTTGATAACCGGGCGATGGCTGAAACGGGCAAGTTGCACAATGGTGTCATGGGAGAACGTGCGCGCCATGATCGCGTCGCAAAAGCCCGAAAGCACCCGCGCGGCGTCGGGAACGCTTTCACGCGTGCCCAGGCCGATTTCACCCGGCGTAATGTAAATGGCGGCACCGCCCAGATGCGTCATGGCCACTTCAAAACTTACGCGCGTGCGCAAAGATGGCTTTTCAAAAATCATCGCCAGGGTTTTGCCCGCAGCCATGGGTTCATTGCGGCCGGTGGAGCGGTATTGGGTTTTAAGCCGTTCCGCAACCGCCAGGAGATGTTCCAGAGTAGCGCGCTGCACGCCGAGAATATCAACAAAATCAAATTTCCCGCCCGGCGATGTGCCGTTGGTCTGGTTCATGGTGTCGCCTCAGTTCAGAACTTTCAATCCTGCGGAATTCATCGTTTATCATGCCGTCAGGTGCGGACAATTTCCGTTCCCACGCCCTGATCGGAATAAATTTCCAGCAGCAGGGCGTGCGGGAATCGGCCGTCAATAATATGGGTTTTCTGCACGCCGCCATCGAGTGCAATAAAGCAGGCTTCCACCTTGGGGAGCATGCCTTCGCCAATATCCCCCGCCGCCACGAGTTTTTCAATGTCCGTTCGCGAAACGCTGCGCAAGAGGGAATTGGGGTCATCCTTGCGCCGGCGTATGCCGTGCGTATCGGATACCAGCACCATTTTCTCCGCCCGACACGCCGCCGCCACAAAACCAGCCGCGGTATCGGCATTGACATTGAGCTTCCCGCCCGCGTTATCCAGGGCAATCGGGGCGATTACCGGAATATAGTCCGCAGCGGCCAGAGCTTGAAGCAGCTCGGCATTGACGCGCGTTACCTGCCCGACGCGGCCGATATCAATGCGCGGATTGGCTTCATCGGATAAGTAGAGCTTTTCGGCAAACAACACCGCGCTGCCCAGCGAATTCAACTGCATGGCCTTGCCGCCAAGTTCGCCGATGGTCTGAACAATAAATGTGTTGATGTCATTGACCAGCACATGCTCTGCAATAGCCAGGGTGCGGTCATCGGTGTAGCGGCGGCCCATGACAAATTGCGCCTTCAGGCCCGCTTCATTCATGGCCTGTGTTATGGCTTTGCCCCCGCCGTGCACCACCACCGGCCGCATGCCCACGGCGTGCATAAAGACAATGTCCGTGAGAACCTTGCGGAATTCTTCACGGGAATCCATGAATGAACCGCCGAGTTTGACCACTACTATTTTTTCGTTGAAACGCTGAATATACCCCAGAGCTTCTATGAGCGCGCAGGCTTTATCCAGAATCGTTTTATCCATGGCCACATCCATGGGAAACTCCCGTTTATGGTTGTTTATTATCCACTTCCGCACGGCTGGAAAATAGTTGGCCCCGGCTGACACCATCAACCGTGAAGCCCTGGAAACATATCCAACATACCCGCGCAGGGGATAAACAGGGCGATGAGAATACGATTGCTTGGCGTTGAATGCAAGGATTTATTGGACGGAAAGTCCGGAAAATTCACTTATCGAGGGCAAAATTTGTTGAATTTCAGCCACTTATTGAAAAGTCACCGGATTTCGACTTGAAACCGCCCCGCCTTTGCCACTAGCATCATGTCTGTACCGGATGGTGACGTAGTTTGGATGACATAAATGCCTGTAACTTCGACGTTAAGTAAAAACTTGGATAATTCGCCTGTTCCGCCAATTCTTGACCCACGCCCTTATAACCGGAAAGATGCCGGAGATGTTCTGGCCGTCGGTCTGGCAACCACGGTTTTGATGTGGTCTATCGGATATATTTTCCGCATGCCCGGAGATCGTGTACCGGCACCGGTGATATTGGCGGCATTGGTGGCGATACTGATCAGCGGCGGATTTATGGGTGCCTGGCGCACCCGGCGCGGACCCATTGGCGGGCTATGGGTTGGACTGATCAGCGGATCGTTAAATTTGCTGGTGCTCGGTTCGCTTGGCCGCGACCTTACAACCGATCAGCGCATTGCGGCCTATGAATTTCTCTGGGCACCCATCAGCGTTATTTCCGCCGGTTTGCTGGCATGGCTGGGGGGCTTTTTTGGCGCGAAGTTTAATCCGGATCGGCGGCAATATCTGCATCCGGAAGGCTCGTTCACGCTTTCCACGGTGATTGCCACGCTGGTATTGATTATGGCCGGGGGAATGGTAACGGGTCTTAATGCGGGACTTTCCGTTCCGGATTGGCCGGATTCGTTCAAATTCGGCATGTTCTTTTTTCCATTGTCACACATGACCGGAGGGGTATTTTTTGAACATACCCACCGCCTGTTCGGCACGCTGGTGGGTCTGGCAACGCTCATTCAAACCATTTATCTGTTTCGCCATGAGCAGCGCCGCTGGGTCAAATGGACCGCGTTTACCGCATTGATTATGGTCATTATTCAAGGCCTGATGGGTGGGTTGCGTGTAACGGGCCACTTTACGTTGGCTAAATCACGGTTGGGCATGGACCCCAGCACCCCGCTGGCCATTGTTCATGGAGCCTTTGGCCAGGTATTTTTTGCGGTGCTGGTGTTCCTGGCGGCGGTGTGTTCACCAAGCTGGACCAGCGATATAAAACCCAAACCCCGCCTAAGCGCCCACATTGGCCGGGGTATCGCCTGGACACTTGTTGGAATACTACTAGTGCAGTTAACGCTGGGGTCCATTTTGCGGCACGTTGGCGGCGTGTTGCTTTTGCATATCAGCGTGGCGGTTGTCGTGCTGCTTCTGGCACTGTTTTCCGGAGCACGGGCGTGGGGGTTAAATACGGATCAACCCATTCTGAAACGCGTTGGCCTGGCGCTGCTTTGTGTGGTAACCCTGCAGGTGCTGTTGGGCGTTTGCGCGGTGATTGCCCTGGGCGGTGGCGGCCCGCTGGAACATCCCGATATGGCACAGGCGGTTGTTACCACCGCGCACCAGACCACCGGCGCAATATTACTTGCTATTGCCGTGCTGTTAGCCGCCTGGACGGTGCGGCTGGAATCGCCGGTGAATTTAAAGACATTATAAAGTTCATGATTCACCGGCGATTGATATCTTCAGCGGATCATTCCCCACGCCGCGAAGATGGAAGCAACGTAGAAGTTGGCGGCCACAAGATTCAGGGAAATTATCACGCCGATAATCGCGCATACAAATAATATCGTGCCGCATTCACGTCTGCCCAAAGCGGCGGCCCAGATTCCAAACATGACGGCGGCCGCGGGGAGCGTTGAGTCGCAGGCGGCATGTGTGTGTTGCGCAAGCAGCGGGCGGAGAAAATTGGCGACGTAATAGAATAAATGCGCCGGAGCGTAAAACCACGCCATGACGGAAAGTGCCAGCGATATGATCGACAAGACTTGGCCAAGCCGCACGGGATGCGCCGGTCGTTCGGCCGGGCCACCGGTTTCCATTTTCATTGCACATTCCCCTGAAAACTGTTCGGCCCAAATTTAGTACGCATCCAACAGGAAAGACACTTGCGGCTCTGCCAGCGGGCGAAGCTTGTGCATTTGGAGCGACCATAATCTTCCCGGCAAGGCGAATCGTTCATTCCATCCGTCCGATCCTACCGGATATCGGTCTGGATACATTGCGAACGCTTTCCGTCGCACCGGGATAGCTGATCGGATCGCGCTGCGCGACGGTGCCGAGGGATTGATCGCCGGTAAACATCCGTTGAGTGCGTTTATTTTTTTGTTGTGATTGCGTCGATCGTTGGTCTGGCAGACACCCACCGGCATAAAGCCGGTGGCTCGCTGGTTGCCCAATCCAGAACGGTTCCGGAGGTCCGGGATGTGGTGCCGGGTGGTGTGTTGGCAGCGGTTATGCCGATTTTTTTCGGCGTTATCAGGGGATCTTCCCACAAATATATCTATATCACCCGTGAACCGCGGCCAGCCATGAAATGCCCCCGCATATCCGCCGACGATAACGTATTTAGAGCGTTTCTCGAAAGTCTTGTCGCATGCGAGGCGTAAATTCTTGTGTACGGCAGTGCGTATTACCTTAAAACATGCGACATTATTTATGAGAACCGCTCTAACGCGGGCGGCGTTTAACAACGCGACAAACTCTTGCAAGTCTTTGGGAAGTTTCATCGTTGCTCCTTTGAGTGTTGATCAGCTCCAGGAGAATCTCCATGCGTTGTGCTGGAGACAGCAACCTGTAATCCGGAGTTTCGCAGGCAAAAATGATAAAACCCTTGCGTGGCAAGGGTTTGGTTCATTTTGTCACTTCGAGCTACTGGGCACAGCCCAGTAGCTCGAAGGCCCGCCGCTGCAGGACCGTCGGCATGGCCAGCATCACCGCCGTCGGGCCGTTCTCGTCGTCGCCGGTCATACGGCAGACATTTTGGCTCTGCGTCGAGA
>JAJYZY010000105.1 GCA_021799715.1 Planctomycetota bacterium
GGCTAAAATACACGCGGCCGCGTCAAATTCTCCCGGCGTTATGGCATCGCATGCCGCCAGATTCCGCACATCCCCCTGATAATACCGCTCCAGGGCATGATCCTCGCGCCGAGCCATGGCGGCGGCGACCAGGGAATCGGCCATATCCACACCGACGGTATTTACTTTAAGTTTCGCGGCGGAGCGTCCCAGCACGCCCTGTCCACAGGCAACATCCAGCAGGTTGTCGCCGGCCTTCAGGTTCAACATCCGCAACACGCCCGGGATGATCAGTTTCTGATGATGATCGCTGCCAACTTGTCCCACCAGATCATCATACCAACTGCCAACGTGGCCCCAGTGTGTACTGCGCTGATGAGCCTGCTTACCGCCCCCCGCCTGCCCCGCACCGCCCGCTTCCGTAAATTCTACTATTTTCCCGCGTTCCGACTGTTTTGTATTTTTTCTCATGCTTTGTGCAATCTTAGCGTTAAGATAAAACTTAGTCGAACCGCGGCCGGGAATATCCCGGCGATATTCCGACGGGCGGGCTATTTGCGGCATCCGGCGGCATTGACCCATTAGCGCGGCTCAAGCCCATGGCCGGGTTTATTGATAAACAGAATGTAATAGGTCACCGGAATCACAAAGAGTGTAAACACCGTCGATGCCAGAAGTCCAAAAATCAGCGACCAGGCCAGACCGGAAAAAATCGGATCGGACAAAATTGGAATCGAAGACAACATGGCGGCGGCGGCGGTCAACAAAATGGGCCGCATGCGCACGACCACACTCTCCAGAATCGCATCATAAAGCGATTGCCCGTTGGCCAGAGATCGATGAATAAAGTCTATGAGGATAATGGCATTGCGGGTCACGATGCCAGCCAGGGCGATCATGCCGATCATGGCGGTGGCGGTGAAAAATACCAGATCGCGATATCCTCCAACATCATGCGCGGTCAGCAGATTCAGCACCCAGAAACCGGGCATCACGCCCGGAATGGTCAGCGGTATGGCCAGCATGATAATCAGCGGCAGAAGAAACGATCCGGTCTGGGCAATCAACAGAACGTAAATGCCGATCATGGCGGCACCAAAGGCCAGACCCAAGTCCCGAAATACATTAATCGTGATTCGCCATTCACCTTCTCCGGCAAAATTTACGTGCAGACCCGGCGGCAGTTGCCAGGCAATTCCCGATCCATCGTGAAAGAAGGAACGATCCGCCAGGGGCCGGGCTTTTACTTCGTGTATCCAGCCGCTGCCGACATGCGTCATGCCCGCAATTCGCGGCACCACACCATCAGGCAGGCGATCCGCTTCGGTATCAAGAATCGCATTGACCGGCGGGCGTCCCGCCGTATCCGCATAAACATAAACAATACGCCGGAGATCTTTATGATAAATCGCTTCACCCGCCCATTGGCTCTTCCAATGCCCCAATTCCGCCAGCGGTACCAGCACACCGTTGGAGCCGCGGACAAATACCCTGGTTAAATCGGCGCAACTGGACCGCCGCGATCTTGGCAGGCGCAGTATGATGTTGAGTTCCCGGCGCTGGCGCGGGGCGTGAATAACCCCGGCAATTTTTCCGCCCAGAGCCATGGCCAGCGTTTGAGAAATTTCTCCGGTGGTAACGCCGTTTAATGCGGCCTTGCGTTTATCCGTGATAAACACCATCTGTTTCTGCGGTGCCTGCACGCTGTCATCCACATCCACCACATCCGGCTCCAGCATCAGACGATGGCGCAAGGTGCGCGCGGCCAATTGCATCTGATGGTAGCTTGTCGTCGGTGAGCCGTGAATTTCACCCACAATGGTATCCAGCACCGGCGGGCCGGGTGGCGCTTCAACAATGGCAATGCGCACGCCGAATTTGCGGGCGATGGCGGTGAGGCTGTTGCGGATACGCAGGGCAATTTCATGCGTTTGCATCGCCCGCTGCTGTTTGCCGGCCAGATCAATGGCGATCTGTGCGTCGTTGGGCTGATTGCGGATAAAATAGTGCCGCACCAGGCCGTTAAAGTCCATTGGAGCGGCAATACCCACATAACTGGTGATATCCACAACCTCATGCAGGCGGTCAAGGCGCTGCACCAGGGCGCGCGTCGCGGCATCGGTATTTTGCACGGTTGTGCCGCGCGGCGCGTGCACAACAATTAAGAGATTGCTCTGATCGCTGAAAGGCAGCATTTTCAGCGGCACCAGCCGCAGCGCGGGCAGAGCCACCGCCGCCACGGTGATCCCGGCAACAGCCAGAAGAAATCCCCATCGGGCCGGACGGTATTTCAACATGGACCCCAGCAGAATTGAAAAAACTTTGTAGCGCCGCGTGTGTTGGATAACAGAAACCACGTGCGGATCAGCGACTTCTTCGCGCGCTTCGAGTTGCGTTTCGCGGTGCTTATTTTTCAACATGTGATACGCCATCCACGGCGTGATCGTAAACGCCACGAGCATGGACATTAGCATCGCCACAGGCACGTTAAACGCCATGGGTCGCATATACGGCCCCATCATGCCCGTAATAAAAAACATGGGGATAAACGACAGAATCACCGCCAGCGTGGCGACAATCAGCGGTCCGAGCACCTCGGAAATGGCTTTCAGGGCAATCAGTCGCGTGGCCTTCCCTTCCAGCGCAAAATGCCGGCTGATGTTTTCCACATCCACAATCGGGTCATCCACCAGCAGGCCCAGTGACAGAATCAGCGCAAAGAGCGTCACGCGGTTAATGGTAAAGCCGAGCATCAGATTACACGCCAGTGTCAGCCCGAATACCACGGGAATGGCCACCGCCACCACAATAGATTCGCGCCATCCCAACCCGATGGTCAAGAGAATAATCACAATGACAATCGCCACCAGCAATCCTTCGACAAGACTGTTGACCTTGGAATTGGCTGATAGACCGCTGTTGCGCGTCACAATCATGTTTATGTCCGATGGAAGCATCACACCCGCGAGTTTCCGGGCGTGGGCAATGACATCGGCCGCCACCGTTACCGCATTGCTGCCGGCTTTTTTCGCAATCGCCACTGTTACCGCGGGGGTTGCGGCATGCACGCTGCGCACCGGATTTCCCGCCAATACCGTGCCCGGAAAATCACGCGATTCATGCACATCCGCGGCGGGACCCCATTTATGCCAGACGTAAGAATCAACTTCCGCCGGGCCATCGACGATTCGCGCGACATTGCTTAAATAAACCGGCTGCTGATGCCATACGGACACCACCAGCCGCCCAAGTTGCCGGGCATTGGCCAGGGCTGTCCCGGCCAGAACACGAATTTCTTTATTATTGCGCTGATAACTTCCCGCCGACATGGTGACATCCGCCGCCTGAATATCGCGGTCAATTTCCAGCGGCGTAATGTTGTAGGCGTGCATTTTCGACGCACTGAGATACGCATACACGACGCGCGGGCGGCCACCGATGACATAGGCCCGCGATACGTTGGGAACGGCGGCAAGCCGGGCGGAGAGTTCTTCCGCGGTCTGCCGCAGGGCCACAGCTGTGGCGGTTTTGCTGGTTAAGGTCAGGGTGACAATCGGAACATCATTGATGGTTTCCGGTTTGATGACCCAGCCGGTGACACCGGCCGGCACTCGGTTGAGATGCTGCTTTATTTTCCGAAACACCTTCACCACGCTGCGTTCCACGTCCTGCCCGACATAAAATCGGGCCGTCACCATGGATTGATCGCGCTGGCTGGTGGAATAGACATACTCCACGCCATGAATCTGATACAGCAGTTTTTCCAACGGCGTGGTAACAAGTTGTTCTACGCTTTTCGCGCTATGGCCGGGATAGGCCACGTAAATATCCACCATGGGGACGATAATTTGCGGGTCTTTTTCACGCGGTGTAATCAGCAGCGATGCGGCTCCCAACAACACGGCCAGCAGAATCAGAACCAGGGACAGCCGCGAATACAGAAATATCTTGACCACGCGCTCAATGAGGCTTAGCTCGCCGGCGCGGGCTTCCGTTGGGTTGCTCATGGCCGAATCTCCGCGGCAGCGCGAATCTTATTGTGCGATTCGGCGTTTGACTGATGATCTTCTCCGGAAACAACCACCACGCGCTGTCCGGCCGCCACGCCGGAAAGAATTTCACGCATCTTGCCAAAATGCCGTCCCGGTTGCACCGTTTGACGCAACAATTGTCCATGCACAATAAGTTTCACAATATCCAGTTGGCCGACATGTTCAATGGCCGCCTCCGGCACCACCAGCACCCGGTGCGAACCGGTGGGAATGATTAAATTACCGTACATGCCCGGCCACACGCCGGATGGAAATCTTGCCGTGGCTTTCACAATAAAGCTCCGGCTTTGCGCATCTACCCGCGGCACAATCTGCCGGATTCGCGCCACGACCGTTTGCCGCAACCCTTCCAGCCGCACCGGCATTTTTTGCCCCAGGTGCAGAATCGAAGCCAGTGATTCCCTTACTACCGCCGCCAGTTGGAGCTTGCGCGGATCATAAAGCTTGGCCAGCATCTGACCCGGCATAACGGTGTCTCCCACATTGACATATTTCCGCATGACAATGCCATTGATTGTCGAACGAATCGTGGCATAGCCAAGTACCGCTTGCGCCGCCTGCCTTTCCGCCACGGCGCGCGCCACATTTGCCTGATCGGACGCCACCGCGGTATTGGCAAGATCCATGGCGGCTGTTGTGACATCACCGGTAACCAGCAGCTTCTTATCCCGCATCTGATCAATAACCGCCTGGCGCAACTGCGCTCTGGCCAGCAGCACCGCGGCCGCGGCCTGTGCGAATTGCGCTTTGATTTGCGCGGTATTCAGCCGCACCAGGACCTGACCTTTCTTTACGCTTGCCCCGGCAATGAGACGGCTATACACAATGCGCCCGACAATGCGCGGCGACAACAACACCGGCGCAATCGCTCTGATTGTACCCACGGCTCGGAGGTTGTCGGAAATTACCATGTACCGCGCAGTAGCGGCGGCACCAGTGAACGGCGGCGCGGCGGCCACAGGCACTGATCCAGGTTTAATTTTGGCTTTCAGGGCACCGGTGCTCCATGCCATCAGTGCCACGACCAGCAGTACAGCCAGAAGCAATCCCGCAATGCGCCCGGAAATAAGGGCAATATTTTTCAATTGGAGCCGGCGCTTGGCCATGATTCACGCTCCCGATCTAAAACGCATACAAACTCAGGGCAATATCAACCGTTGTATTACGCCTGATGCGTTTGCTTAAGTCCACATTGTCCCAGAATTTTCTCGGCGGGGCAAAATCCGGTAAACGCGGATTGAATAAGATTCAATCCAACAAAGCCCGCCAGGATCAACCACCACTGATTCACCCATACCGCTAACGCCACGCTGATAAGTACCATCGCACCAGCCACCACGCGTACACCACGTTCAACGTTCATGGAACACCTCAAAAAACTCTCGGCACATCAAAAAAACCGTTGCCGCATGGCCGCGAACATGAGGCAACCAGCCAAGCCCCCATGGACTTAAGCAAAATTATCGCCGCCGGTTTGGCACAGCCGCCCGGTGGAGACCAGCGGTCGGCCGGCTGGTGCGACAATGAAACAGTCACAATCCACAAACTCTATGTTATGGACAATAACATTTCATCCGGCGTGTACGCATCGCAATGATTCCTCGCAATCAGGAACGATGCAATTGCGGGCACACCTGCCACACTATTTATATTCTTATATTCTTATTTAGTGATAAAGTCAAGTAGCGATGATTGAGCCTAAAAAAAGTCCCACAGGGTTTGGCCTGCGGGACGGGGTTTTTACTCTGCATGATGAAGGTGTGAGCCGTCAAGAAGGAGATCGGGACTTTGGCGCTATGGCTCAGCGAATGGCCGCGGTACATACCGCCGCACCCTTCAGGCCCATGCAGCGAAAACGCAAGCTTATTGGCCGGGCGGTGGGCCGCGGCGGCCACCACGACCTGGTCGCCCTTTTTGCAGGGTAATGGTACCGGCATCGCCAGTTCCACCAGATGCCACCCTTACCGGTCTTTGCACCCGGCCAAAGCCAACACCACGGTCAAATACAAAAATGCGGTATCTGCCAACCGGAGCGTTGTTGATCGTAAATGTGCCGTCATCCGCGGTTTTGGTGACGCCGCGAACCATTGTCCGCTTAATCCAGACGGTCTGTCCCGGTTGCACCTGATTGGGCCGCATACCGCCGCGCTGCCGGGGGCCGTTTTTCGGAATCAGCATCACATTGACCATGGCTCCGCTGACTGGATTTCCATTGGCATCCACCACTTTGCCGGTTAATGTTCCGGTTGGATGGGTGTCGGCAGCGGCCTGCGCTCTGGCCACCTGCGTTACCATTGGAGCAATGGCTCCAACCAGCAATACCGCCAATAGGGCCACCATAAACTTACGCATAAAATAACTCCTTGTGTATCTGGAAAACGTTGGAACCGGGCCATCGGACCATCCGATTTAACCACCAGTCGTTTCCTACATGGCTGCCAAACGCACCGCGCGCGAAAAAGTTACAGATGACATGGAAAATCGATGCGCTAACGTAATCCCCGGAATATTAATCCGGTTCCCGGGCCATCACGGCCGGATCATAACGTTGCGCAATGGGCATGCGACGACCATAGCCAAACGCCCGGGACGTTACCTTCAAACCCGGCGGCATCTGTTTGCGCTTGTATTCATTAAGGTCCACCAGCCGCGCCACGCGCAAAACCGTCGCTTTATCAAAACCTTCGCGCACAATTTCCCACACCGATTTTTCCTCTTCCACGTAATGGTGCAATATGGCATCCAGAACGGGATATGGCGGCAAGCTATCCTGATCCGTCTGGTTTGGCCGCAATTCTGCGCTGGGCGGTTTGGTGATGGACCCTTCCGGAATGGCCGCCGGCAGCCCCATTTGCACGCGCTGGTCATTGATGTTCCGCGCCAGGTCATACACCATCATTTTCGGCACGTCACTGATCACCGCCAGGCCGCCGCACATATCACCGTAAAGCGTACAATAACCGGTGGCTACTTCGCTTTTGTTGCCCGTGGTCAAAAGCAGATGGCCGAATTTATTGGATAATGCCATCAGCAGATTGCCGCGAATGCGCGCCTGAAGATTTTCTTCCGCCAATCCCGCCGCCGTATGCTTGAACAAATCATGAAGCGTTTGTTCCATCGCCTGATGCGCCGTTTCAATGGGCAAAACGTGAAAGTGAATTCCCGCGGCCTGAGCCAGTTTCCGCGCATCACTTAAGCTATGTTCGGAACTGTAACGCGATGGCAGCGCCACACCCGTCACATTCTCTTTGCCCAATGCCTCGGCCGCTAGGGCCGCGACCACCGCGGAATCAATTCCGCCGGAAAGTCCCAGCACCGCCGTTTTGAAACCGCATTTATGCGCATAATCCCGCAATCCCAGCACCAGTGCCGCTTGTACCGACGCAATACCCGTGCGCGGCGGCGGACAATCCAGCTTCACCGGACCGGGTAAATCAAATACGATCAGATCTTCCTGAAAATCTTTCCCTTGCGCCAGCAGATTTCCCGCCGCGTCAAACGCCATGGAACAGCCGTCAAAAATCAGTTCATCGTTGGCCCCCACCTGATTGACATAGACAATCGGCATGTTCCATCGCCGCGCCTGATGGCTGATAAGCTTCCGACGGAAGTCATTTTTGCCCAATGTAAACGGCGATGCGCTGATATTGACCAGAACGGTTGCGCCCGCCTTGGCCAGCGCCTCCACCGGGTTAAAGTGATATATCTGCCGACCCACAACCTGCTCATCATTCCACAAGTCTTCGCAAATGGATAGACCAAATCGGTGCGTACCCAGCAACACGGTTTCCGTTTTGGGGCCCGGTTCAAAATATCGGCTTTCGTCAAAAACGTCATAAGTGGGCAGAAGACTTTTAACCCCGCAATGCACCATTTGGCCGTCCCGAACTACCGCGACCGCATTATAAAGCGTGCGGCCCGCGGGCTTCGGATTTTCCCGCGCATAGCCCACCATGGTGGTCATGGCTTTACTGTGTCGGGCGATTTCATCCACCGCCTCCCGCATTTGCCGCAGCACGGTGGGCTTCAAGAGCAAATCCCGCGGCGGATAACCGATAACAGAAAGCTCCGGCGATACCAGCAGCTGCGCCCCCTGTTCACGGGCACGGTCCATGGCATCCATGATCCGGCGCGTGTTTCCGGCAATATCACCAACAATCGGATTGAGTTGTGCCATGGCAATGCGCATGAATCGCGATCCTTTCCTGACGCTACGTCATATATTCTATAGCGCTTTGCATTCCACGGCGTATCGGCAACGCATGTATGCCTGCTTTCGCCGAAGGCGCGGAAATTTTCTGCCGAACGCAGCTCGGGCATTTTAAGCGTACAACCGAGTTCCCCGGCCGCGGAAAAGCATAACAAATCATTGACTTTTGGCCTCCGGGCCGATAGTGTTTCCATTCTCTGGAGAGATGGCCGAGCGGCTGAAGGCGCCGGTTTGCTAAACCGGTGTACGGGTTACAACCTGTACCGCGGGTTCGAATCCCGCTCTCTCCGTTTTTCCCTGTGGCCGTGA
>JAJYZY010000106.1 GCA_021799715.1 Planctomycetota bacterium
CATTACCGGCAATGGATTGAAAACCGTGGAAGTGGTCGTGGATCAACTTGAACCGCCCGCATCAATCCCGCCCAAGCTCGACGCATTTGACGCCTTGATGGCCGCGCATCAGGCGCAAAGGGCCGGGACGCCGGAGAAAGTTGCGGCAGGCGTATAATCATGATCCGACGGCGCGGCACCCGGCATTTCCGGCGGATGCCGGGCGTAAACAGGTTGTAAGCCGCGGACGATATCGCGTTAATAAGGAGAAAATAATGGCGACAAAAATCAGAATTCCCACACCCTTGCGAACCATCACCAATGGGGCCGATACGGTGGAAGTGCATGCGGGCACTGTGGATGAGGTATTGAAACAATTATGCGGACAGTTCACCGGCATGGAAAAGCGGTTGTATAAACAGCCCGGCGAATTGAATCGCTTTGTGAACATCTATGTCAACGATGAAGACATCCGTTTTTTGAATAACCTGCAAACTGCGGTTAAGGATGGCGATGATGTCAGCGTCGTACCCGCCATTGCCGGAGGATAAATCATGGCAAAAATCAGCAAGCGAGCATGGCTGACTTTCAGCGGCAAATCCATGGTGGAAACACCGGCACTTTGGCGCATGGCCCGGCAATTTCCGGACGTCAGTTTTGACATTCGCCAGGCCAGTGTGACCGCGGAAATAGGCATTATGGCGGTATTGTTTGAAGGCGACGAGCGGGATGTGGCGGGAGCCGTGGCATTTCTGCGCGAGCAGGGCGTGGCGATAGACCCGATTGAAGGCAGCGTGGTGGAAGGATAAACATGGCCATTTCAGATTTAGCTCAGGAATTGGAAAAAGCGGACCCATCGCTGGCACGGTACAACCGGCAGATGCTGTGGGCCCCCATCGGAGTGGAGGGGCAGAAGAAGCTCAAGGCGGCGCGCGTTTTAATGGTGGGATGCGGCGCCTTGGGAACCGTACTTGCCAACACGCTTTCACGGGCCGGTGTCGGGCATATCACCATCATTGACCGCGATTTTATTGAACTGAACAATTTGCAGCGGCAAGTGCTGTTCGACCAGCAGGACATTGCGGATCAACTGCCCAAATCCGTGGCGGCACAACGTAAAATCGCGGGCATTAATTCCGATGTGCGGGTGGAAGCGGTCGTGGCGGATGTGAACCATAACAACATTGAGCAATTCGCACGGGATAAGCATTTATTGCTGGATGGCACGGATAACTTTGAGACGCGGTTTTTAATCAATGACGTGTCGATCAAGCTCAATATTCCCTGGATATACGGCGCCTGCATCAGTGCCATGGGCCTGGGCATGGTTATTCGGCCCGGCATTACGCCGTGCCTGCGCTGCATTTTTGAAACCTCTCCACCCGCGGGCATGAATCCGACCTGTGACACCGCCGGCGTGCTGGGACCAACGGTTAATGTTGTCGCAAGCTGGCAGGCCATGGAGGCCATGAAGTTGTTGACCGGCAATATTGATGCGGTCAGCACTCGGCTGTTCAGCTTTGATCTGTGGGATAATCGGTTTCAGCAGTTGAATGTCGCGCGGGCGCGTGACATCGCGGATTGTCCGGCATGCAAACACCATAACTACGAGTATCTGTCGGGTAAGTTTGGATCCAGCACAACCGCACTGTGCGGAAGAAACGCTGTGCAGATATCTCAACCGCCGGGTGGAAAAGTGGACTTTGACCACATCGCCGGAAATTTAAGGGCGGTGGGAACACCAACGTACAATAAATTCATGCTTAAATGCGCCATTGGCGAAGGTCAGGGCGAACGGCGGAAGGAATATGAATTAACGCTTTTCGCCGATGGCCGAGCTATTATAAAAGGCACGCACGAGGCGGCGGTAGCCAAGGCGATTTACGCCAAGTATGTCGGTAGTTGAAACGGTTCGTTTTTTTGTAGTCCTTTTTCAGGAGTTTTTACCATGCTCGAAGCTTTTATCGCGACAATCACGCATACGCGCAACGCCACGCTTAAATTGGTGGCCGATCTCACCGATGACCAGATGACATTGCAACCAGCCCCCAAAACCAATCACCCCGCCTGGGTGTTGGGTCATCTGCTGATGGTGGAAGGAAATTTCCTGGCCTTGCTGGGCGGAACGGCTCCGGCCCTGGATGCGAATTGGAAAGATATCTACGGCGGCGGCAGCACCCCCAGCGCGGACAAGTCGCTCTATAAACCAAAACAGTTTTATCTCGATCATCTGGCGGCGATTCGCACGCAGATTATTGAGCGGCTTAAAAATGTGAAGCCCGAACAACTCGCCCAGCAACATCCTGATCCGACGCGCCGGGAGCGATTCCCGACCATCGGCCATACGGTTTTCATGTACGGCACCTGGCACGAAGGCTACCACGCCGGACAGCTTTCCGCATGGCGCCGCGTACAGGGTTTGCCGGCGGTTTAGAGACCATCGCCCGGTTTGACGCATCAGGCGGCAAACACGTTGTGAAACGTATGGGACCGTGCAAGATTGGCTATCAGGTATTAGTTGCCGAGCCAAGCAACTGGCTGCGGACTTCCAAGGCGCGGCTTTGCAAAATCGACGGAGTTATGTCCGCACAAACTTCAACGCCACAGCAGGGCAATGAAGATTTTCGCGGCGATCCAATGCCGCATGCGGCGGTCAGTCGTATCCACACGCCCGCTTCGCGCGGGTTTTCCGCCGCATTGAAATGCGGCATTCGGCCTTCCTGCCGGCGCTTTCAGCCGTGAGTGCATGCTCCGCGCGGAGTTGTGTCGATGCGGGCCTAACCACGTGCGGCGCAAATACACGCAGGGGCGGATAAGTATTATGACGCCAGTGATGGAAAATAAACGCAAGGATACAAAGCGATGAATTCACAAAACGCGGTTACCTATCTCGACAACGCCGCCACCAGTTGGCCCAAGCCGCCGGAAGTGGCGCTCGCCATGACGGAATTTCTGGCACATGAATCAGCCAATCCCGGACGCGCCGGCCATCGCATGGCGGTGGCTGCCGAAAAAATGATTGACCGCGTGCGCAAGCAATTAACCGAATTCATCGGGGGAACCGATATCCACCGGCTTATTTTTGCCATGAACTGCACAGACGCGCTGAACATCGCATTTAAAAGCATTTTGCGATCCGGCGATCACGTCATTACCACCATGTTGGAACATAACAGTGTCAGCCGCCCTTTACAGGCGATGGCCGATGCCGGATTCATTACCCTCACGCGCGTGGGTTTTTCGACCGAAACCGGCATGATTGACCCCGATGATGTAAAAAAAGCCATCACTGCGAAAACCCGCATGATCGCCATCAGCCATGCCAGCAACGTGGTGGGCACCATTCAGCCCGCGGCAGCCATCGGCGCAATGGCGAGCGAACGCGGCATCCGATTCCTCTTGGACACCGCCCAGACCATCGGCGTGGTTCCGATCCATGTTGTGCGGGATAACATTGATCTGCTGGCATTTCCGGGGCATAAATCTCTGCTGGGGCCTACCGGCACGGGGGGGCTGTATGTCCATACGACCGTCGGAATGGATGATCTGATTGCATTTCGCGAAGGCGGTACCGGTGGCGATTCCTCCACGCCCACGCAACCAAGACTCATGCCCTACCTGCTGGAAGGCGGTACGCCCAACACGGTTGGAATCGCCGGCCTCGGAGCCGCGACCGATTTTGTCATCAAACATGAACCCGCCAAAACGTTGGCGCATGAACGTGCCTTGGTACAGCGGTTTATTGACGGCGTAGCGGACATTGCGGCCTTGACCATCTACGGCCCGAAAGGCTCCGATGCCGCGCGCAATCGCGTCGGAACCGTAAGCTTTAACGTGGAAGGGTACAGCCCGCAGGAACTGGGCGGCATTTTGGATGAATCGTTTTCTATCGCCGTGCGCCCGGGTTTGCACTGTTCACCTTACGCCCACCGCGTGCTTGGAAGCTTTCCCGACGGTGCCGTGCGAATGAGTCCCGGACACTTCACCACCGATGCGGACGTGGACCTGCTGATTCAGGCCTTGCATGAAGTTGCGGCGTAACCCATCGCGATTGCCGCTATAATTGGTACCGTGTAAAAAGGCCATGGCGTTGGGGCTAATAGGCACCGCACGCCGAGATGCCCCGCGCGTTGAGGTTTAAGCGGATTTTAGTCCGGCCATTCGCCGGGCAGTCGCAATAACCATCGGGTCGCAACATGACGGAAACCACCAACTGCGAAAACTGCGGTCGCGTGATCGGCGCACTGGAAACGCATCATGTTTGGGAACAGCATGTTGTCTGCGGGACCTGTTGGCATCGTCTTTCCGAGACACCGGTGCCCGTACAGACATTATCAATAGGACAATCGCCGGCGGACAAACACATTATTCATCCGCTCGCGGTCATTGTTGCGGTCGCGGGCATTATGTTTCTTGCAATAGCCGGAATTGCGGCGGCATTTATTTTCATTACTGGCCATTATTTTTCCAGCTCCGCACAGCACGTGTCCAACACGGTGCAACCAGCGTTAAAAGCCAATCGCCCGGTCGCAATGGTTTTGCCAGTCAAACAACCGGCGTTCATTCCGCATCCGCGGGCGGCGGTTCTCGGGAAATCGGCGGGCACGATGCCGGGAATTGCCGCGCTGGCGCCGAAACCAGCCGCCGTTGCCCCGATAGCCACGCTGCCCGCGTCACCAAAATTCGCTTTACCACGCCCGTTAAGTCTCGCCGCCGCCGATCCTGACGTGAATATGGACGCGCACACCAGCCGACAGGTCGTCTCGGCCATTACCCGCGGCGTGAATTTTCTTCTCAGCCGGGAGAATGGCAGACACTACTGGAACCGCGGTCTGGACTGGACCGGCGCTTCCGAGCGCGGCGGAGAAACCGCTTTGGTACTGGAGGCACTGATTGATGTTGATCAGAGTTTGCACCCGCCGCAACTTTACAGCTTTTCACCGCGTATGCGACAGGCATTGAATTATCTGGCGACCCTGCAGCCCAAAGCAACCTACGCCGCATCGTTTCAAGCCCAGGCGCTGACACTGCTGCCCAATGTTGGACGGAAAAAATATATGGCCGCGCTGCAACGCGACCGCCGCTATCTGTTCAGGGGCATGATTCCCGGCGGAGATTATTCCTACACATGGCGTCGATACCGGGGATTCAACTGGGATAATTCCAATACCCAATACGGAGTGCTGGGCCTTTGGGCGTGCGCCCATGCGGGCTTGAGTGTGCTTTCCACGCAGTGGCGTTTGTTGGCGGCGCATTGGCGCAACACGCAACATATTGACGGCTCATGGGGATACATGAACGATCACATGCACCCCCAAAGTTTTACCCCTGCGGGCGTTGCGAGCCTTTTTATTGCCGATGAATTCATCAATGCCGCAGATTTGAATATTCATCGGCATCCCGATGTTAATATTGTCCGGGGCCTGCATTGGCTTAATACCCATTTTAATCCCGACACGGCCAATCAATATGTCATGTATGGCTACGAACGCGTAGGACTCGCCGGAGGCATCAAATATTTTGGCTCGCATAACTGGTACCGCGATTTTGTCCGCACGCTGTTGAATGCGCAGAATCATGACGGCAGTTGGCCCGCCAACTTTGTAGCGCCGCAAGCCGGCAACCGTATCATTGGCACGGCATATTCCCTGCTGATATTAGACCGGGGATTAAATCCGGTATTGATGAACAAATTGCAGTATTCTCCGCATTTTTATGGCCAATGGAATGCGCGTCAACGGGACGCGGCCAATATTACCTCCTGGCTTAGCCATGAAATGGAAACACCGCTGAATTGGCAGGTGGTCACCATATCTTCACCGGTAAGCCAATGGCTGGATTCACCGATTTTGCTGATTACGGGCCACAAAAATCCACATTTTTCCGTCACCGTTCTGAAAAAACTGAAGGAATATGTTGACGCCGGCGGCATGGTACTGTGCTCATGCGATGCGAATTCCCGTCGCTTCCGCCGGGCGATGATACAAGCCGGACAGGCGTGCGTGGACAACACGTTGACTTTTCATCCCGTCGCTGCCGACAGTCCGTTGATGACCATGCAGCCATGGTTTCATATCCATGCGCCGCTGCTGGGGCTGTACAATGGCGTGCGCTATTTATGGATCATCAGCCCGTCGGACATGGCCGGGGTGTGGCAAAGCCGGCTGCACACGCATAAGCGTTATTGGGAACTGCCGCTGAATTTCTATTTATATGCCACGGGAAAAGGGTATCTGGCCAATCGCCTGCACAGCCTGACCGTACCGACTCCCAAGGATTCCCCGGCCCGGCATATTGCAGTGGGCCGGTTGCAATTCAAAGGTCAATGGAATCCGGAGCCCGGTGCCTGGCCCCGTTTTGCGGCGATTCTTGCCGCGTATGATCGCACGGCTGTTGCGCTGAAGAATATGTCCTTGTCACAACTGAATTTAAACTCCGCCACGTTATTTCCGCTTGTTGATCTCACCGGCGTCGGTACCGTTGCATTTTCCAGCGCGGATATCAGGCATTTAAGCGGTTATCTAAACAAGGGCGGAATGCTGTTTGCCGACAGTGCCGGCGGAAAATCGGCGTTTACCGCTTCCTGCACGCTGCTGATTCACGCACTATTTCCCGGCAGTCCCTTGCGCCAGGTGCCGATAAACAGCGCCTTGATTACCGGCATGATGCCCGGCGGCATCAATGCCGTGAAAGTAAGTTATCGAAAGTATGGATCCAACGTTACCCATCCGCGCACGATCCCACAATTATTCGGCATCCGCCGCCATCACCGTTGGGTGGTGGTATTCTCGCCGCAAGACATCACATCCGGACTGCTGGGCACGCATACGTGGGGCATCCGGGGCTATTCACCGCGCAGCGCGCAGGCTTTGGCGTGCAATGTTGTCATGTATGCCATTGCCCATCGCGCCGCGCATGCACCGGATTTATCCAAGCCGCAACCGGCGCTGGTCCGGAATTAACCCGGCTGTAGTTCGCTGGCCATTTTTAACTCCGCGCGGCATACTGCCGCGTGACTAATAAAGGTTATTTGATAATGAACAACCCGCCGCACAACCCCACATCGTTGCCGCCGTTGCCGGATGACTTCAATGTTGCCGTTGAATTTCCGATTACCCGGAACTGGTCATTTTTTAATCATGCGGGCGTCGCTCCCATTTCCGCCCGCGCGGCAGGGGCCATCGAACGCTTCGCCCGGGAAGCGCGAGAGGATGCGTATCTTACCGGGCGCTGGTACCACAACATTGAACTGGTGCGCAAGCTGGCCGCCGAGTTTATTCACGCCGAGCCGGATGAAATCGCCTTTGTTAAAAATACCAGTGAAGGCATTGCGTTTGTCGCCAACGGCCTGGACTGGAAAAGCGGTGATGAAATTATTTCCACGGCGGTAGAATACCCATCTAATGTATATCCATGGATGGACGTTGCCCGCAGATTCGGTGCCAGGCACATTATGCTGCCGGAGGTTGACGCCCGGATTGATATTCAAACCATCTTTGATGCGGTCACCGCCCGAACGCGTATGATCGCCTTATCACATGTGGAATACGCCAGCGGCTTCCGCCACGATATTGCCGCCATCGGACAATTCTGCCGCGGCCGGGGCATTCTGCTGTGCGTTGACGGCATTCAGGCCTGCGGCGCTGTGCCGGTGGATGTGCGGGCGATGAATATTGATTTTCTTTCCGCGGATGGGCACAAGTGGCTGCTGGGGCCGGAAGGCGCGGGAATTTTCTATTGCCGCAAAGAGCTGCTGGCATCGCTGCGGCCTGAAATCGGCTGGATGAACGTACGCAACGCCAATGATTATGGAAACTATGATTTCACTTTGCGCCCGGATGCCCGCAGATTTGAATGCGGATCACATAACATTCCCGGCGTTTTGGCGCTGGGCGCATCGATGCAACTGCTTCTGGATATCGGCATGCAAACCGTTGCCGGGCGCGTGTTGTCATTAACCACGCAACTTTGTAACGGCCTGGAACATAAGGGCTACACGGTTATTTCCAGCCGCCGCCCGGATGAAACCAGCGGAATTGTCAGCTTCAAATCCCGGCGCGGAAACGATGACGGGATTATAAGCGATCTGGAAAAGCAAAAAATTATCATTGTGCAACGCGAAGGCCGCTTGCGGGCTTCACCGCATTTTTATCAGGGCATGGATGATATCAACCGTCTGCTGGATGCGTTGCCGGATTAGCGCTTGGTGCCATGCGATTTACACACCGTTGGATTGACCCGATACTATCGTTGTCGTAAATGGTTTACTGATTAAAGGAACATATTTCATGATTATCGCGGATTTAAGTGAGATTCAAGGCCGACGATATCCCGCCCGGCGCAGAACTCAGAATATTGTCGGCGGCGCATCGCCCATTGTGGCCGGAAATTTTGCGATGGGATTTGTCACACTTGATCCTGACGGCGGACAGGTACCGTGGCATAATCAGCAGCAGGAAGAAGTCTATTTTGTATTGGAGGGCGAAGCGGAAATGTGCCTGGGCGCGGAGAAGCGCATCAT
>JAJYZY010000107.1 GCA_021799715.1 Planctomycetota bacterium
CATCCGCCTTGGGACGAAAATCTCCGCCCTGCGGCGGCAAATCATGGAAGCTGCCCAATGTGATTTTAATCCGGATTCACCGAAGCAGTTGGCCGATGTGCTTTTTGAGAAACTCCACCTGCCCAGCGGGAAGAAGACCAAAACCGGCTACAGCACCAATGTGGATGTGCTGGAATCCCTGGCGGAGCAACATCCGGTTCCGGCGCTGGTATTGGAATATCGGCAACTCGGTAAATTAAAAAATACCTATGTCGATTCTTTAATTCAGCAGGCCGCGCGTACCGGCCGTGTTCATGCCCAATTCAATCAGACCGTGGCGGAAACCGGGCGGCTTTCCAGCAGCAATCCGAATTTGCAGAACATCCCGATCCGCACGGATGAAGGCCGGGAAATTCGGCGTGCCTTCGTATCCGACGGACCGGAGAATGTCCTGCTGGCCGCAGATTATTCCCAGATTGAATTGCGGGTCATGGCCCATTATTGCCGTGAACCCGCGCTGATAGACGCCTTTGCCCGTGATCAGGATATTCACCAGTTTGTGGCCACGGAAATTTATCACGTTGCGCCCCAACAGGTCACTGCGGATATGCGGCGCGTGGCCAAGACGGTGAATTTCGGGATTATTTACGGTCAGACGGCATTTGGCCTCAAGCAGGTGCTGAAAATATCGCAAACGCAGGCCGAAGCGTTTATCACGGCCTACAAACAGCGCTTCCCCGGCATCGCCGCATTTTCCCATGATTGCATCGCGCAGGCCCAGCAGCAGGGATTTGTCACCACCATTCTGGGGCGTCGCCGGCCTATTGCGGGAATCAACTCCAGTCAGCAGGCGGTCCGCAATTTCGCCCAGAGAGCCGCGGTCAACACGGTTATCCAAGGCTCGGCGGCGGATTTAATAAAGCAGGCCATGGTGCGCATTTCCCAACGGATTCAGGATGATCCGGGGATAAAAATGCTGCTGCAGGTGCATGATGAACTGGTCTTTGAATGTACCCGTGGGGCGGTGGAACAATACGCCGCACTGGTCCGGCGGGAAATGGAGCAGGCCATGACGCTGGCGGTACCTGTGAAAGTTGAGGTTCACTGGGCCGACAACTGGCTGGATGCCAAGTAGGCCATGCCGGGAGCGCAATTCTCCGCGTGCCATTGAACTTATGGCCGTTTTTCAGGATGATACGTTGGTTTGGTGCTTCCCAACGCCACGGAGAAGTGCCAGACCAATGTCGTTTTGGCCGGTGCAGTGTCATTGGAGGAGAAAATTCATCAATGGCGACCGTTGAACTCAAGCAGGTTTCCAAAATATATCCCGGCGGCGTGCGCGCGGTGAACAGCATCGACCTGACAATTAAGGATCGGGAGTTTGTTGTGCTGGTGGGACCGTCCGGCTGCGGCAAAACCACAACATTGCGCATGGTGGCGGGGTTGGAGGAAATATCTGAGGGGACCTTAAGCATTGACGGCCGCGTGGTCAACAACGTGGCCCCGAAGGACCGGGATATCGCCATGGTGTTTCAGAACTATGCACTGTATCCGCACATGAGCGTGTATAAAAACATGGCTTTTTCGCTGCAATTGCGCCGGCGCGAACTCGGCCTGACCAAGCAGCTTATCGATCAGCGCGTGCGCGAGGCGGCCGCTATTCTCGGCCTCACAGATTATCTGCACCGCAAGCCCAAAGCCCTTTCCGGCGGGCAGCGGCAGCGCGTGGCGGTGGGGCGCGCGATTGTCCGCGATCCCAAAGCGTTTCTGTTTGATGAACCGCTGTCCAACCTGGATGCCAAATTGCGCGTGGAAACACGTTCGGAAATTAAAAAGCTCCATTTGCGTCTGCAAACCACAACCATCTACGTCACACATGATCAGGAAGAGGCCATGACGCTGGGAGATCGAATTGTGGTTATGAAAGATGGCTTGATTCAGCAATGTGCCCCGCCGCTGGAAGTCTATGAACGGCCTGTGAACCGGTTTGTGGCATCCTTTGTCGGCACCCCGCCGATGAATTTTTTCACTGGGACGCTGCAAAATGGCCGGGAATTTGTCTTTGGAGATCAGCGCTTGATCCTGCCGGAGAAAAAACTGGAAAATCTCGGCGGCCGGGGCGACGGGCCGATGATTCTGGGGGTGCGGCCGGAGTCGATGTCTTTGTGTCGTGAAGGGCGGTTTGCGGGGGAGAACAATGGCATCCGCGGCACGGTCAGTGTCATTGAGCCGCTGGGGGACAAGGTGGACGTTTACTTTACCCTGCCGAATCAACCGCAAATGGTCTGTCGCACCGATGCCCATCATCTCGCGGACATTCGACCGCAATCTCCGGGCTGCTTTTTCGTGGCGCTGGATAGATGCCACCTTTTTGAAGCCGATGCCATGGGACGAAATATATCGCTTGCGCCCCGCTGATGGCCGCACGCGCCTTGCGGCTGGACTTGGCCCATTTCCGGCCAATCAATCCTGATTTATAGGCGCTACAGAGCACCAGGCGAAAATATGACATCACTCTACGCATCGTGTTTGCTGACATGATTTATTTGCGGCACCGGCCGCCATGCCTGTGAGCCTTCTGAACGGCTGGGAACTTGCCTTCCGATCCCAGCGGTGTATTGGTTTATCGCAACCGTTCACGGCGTCATGAATTACAAAATATAGAAGACATGATGATGGATATATGTTCCTTACTTGAAAGCGTTATTGGCTTTGGATACAAACCACCGCAAGGAATTGCGACGCTTAATGGGTAAAACCATATATGACGCTGATCCCCGCAGGTCAGTGGCCGGAAAATATCTGCGTCAATCTGCGTTATCTGCGGTTGAAGGATCGGACCTCACCTTCGTACTGATATTTCACCTGATCCGCTTATGAACGGTTGATGTATATTTTCATGGTCTCGCCAGGCGGCACCATCCAACAAGGCAGGCAGTAAGCTGTGCTGAAGCGTACTTTTCGGCATGTGCCGACACGCTCGCCGGATTCAGTATTTTCCGTTACGATCTTGAGACGCGTGTAAACAGGCCATTGCGGCGGGCAAAAATGCTTCGTGGAGATGGGCGGTAAAAAGGAGATACATGGCAATGCGGGATCAGCAGTACATTGCGGTGGACTTGGGCGCTGAATCGGGGCGGGTCATGCTGGCGGCGGTCAATCACGGCGGGATCGCCATCACGGAGATGCACCGCTTTGCCAATGGGCCGGTGCGTGTGGGCAATGTGTTGCACTGGGATATTCTGCGTTTGTGGGCGGAAATTCAGACCGGCATCGCGAAATGCGTTGCGGAGGCGGCATCGAAAGGGCAAAGCGTCGCGGGTATCGGTGTGGACACATGGGGTGTGGATTTTGGTTTGCTGGATATCAATGGTGAACTGCTGGCCAATCCCGTTCATTATCGCGACAGCCGCACGGATGGCGTGCCCGAAAAATTCTTTTCCCGGCTGTCCCGGGATCGGACGTATGCCATCAGCGGCATACAAACCATGAATTTCAATACGCTTTTTCAACTCTGCACGCTGGCGGAAAATCGTCCGGCCACGCTCGACCAGGCGCGTCACTTGTTATACATTCCAGATCTGCTGGCGTATTGGCTTTGCGGCCGTATCGCCAATGAGTACACCATCGCCAGCACCTCACAAATGCTCGATGCGCAACAACGCCGATATTCCAAGGAGATTCTGGCATGCATACCCGTTCATCCCCCAATACTGCCGGACCTGGTGATGCCCGGAACATTGCTGGGCCACGTGACCGGATCGGCTGCCGCCGCCACGCAAGCTCATGGTGTCCCTGTTTTTGCCGTGGGTGCGCATGACACGGCCAGCGCGGTGGCCGCCGTTCCAGCCGGGGCGGAGAGCTGGCTGTTTTTATCCAGCGGTACGTGGAGTTTGATGGGAGCCGAAGTGGATCAACCGATTTTAACTCCCGAAGCGATGAATTTTAATCTCACCAATGAAGGAGGAGTGGGAGGAAAAATCCGGCTGCTGAAAAACATCGCCGGCCTGTGGCTGTTACAGGAATGCCGCCGGGCCTGGGCGCGCGAAGGTAAAGACTTCGATTATAAAACACTCGTACAACTGGCCCGTGAGGCTGTCGGGCATGGCACGCTGTTGAATCTGGAAGACCCGCGCATGCTGGCCCCCGGCGATATGCCGGAGAAAATCGTTGCGCAGTGTCGCCGCGCGGGCTGGAAAGCTCCCGCAACTCCGGGGGAATTCACCCGTGTGATTCTGGAATCGTTGGCGGACACGTATGGCCGAGTGCGCGATATGATTGAAACCGTGACCGCACGGCGCTTTACGCACTTGTATATCGTCGGCGGCGGATCGCAAAACGATCTGTTGAATCAATTGGCTGCCGATGCCACCGGCCTGCATGTGCTGGCCGGCCCCGTTGAAGCAACCGCCCTGGGTAATGTGATGGTGCAGGCCATGGCCGCGGGACAGATTGATTCCCTGGCCGCCGGTCGGGCGTTGGTTGCGAAATCATCGATGCTGCGGGAATTTGTTCCGCAGGGTAAATAGAAAGATAACCGGATAAATGGAGTTGCTGAATGCTGAAAACAACGTTGATTCATCCGCAGATTCTGGCGGCGCTGGGCCGCGGCGGCCACAGCAGCAAAGTGCTGATCGCCGATGGCAATTACCCGGCATGGACGCGGCGCGGCCCCAATGCGGAAGTGGTCAATTTGAATCTGGCCGCCGATCTGCTTAAGGCCACCGATGTGCTTTCGGTTATTTTGCAAAGCGTGCCGGTGGAGGCCGCGGCGGTGATGGCTCCCAATAAAACCGGTCCGTACAAACTCACCGCGGACCCGCCGATATTCAAAGAATATTCGGCCTTGTTGGACCAGTGGGCGCCGGGAAATAAGCTGCAAAAAATTGAACGCTTCGCATTTTATGATGCCGGTTCCACACCCGATGTCTGCCTGGTTATTGCAACCGGTGAAAGCCGGATTTATGCCAACATCCTCCTGACCATCGGCGTGGTTCGTTAAAAACCGCTTCCGCGCGATGACCGCAAATGGCTGGTGGGGCAATATATCGGGTAAGTCTGCAATTGGCGGTATAATGACGTTTGGCATTGATGTTCAGAGTTTGCGGGCCGGGCATGTATGTCGAAACATCGCGCAATGAGACCATGAATTCTTACATCCGGGTTAGGAAAGAGTGTATGAATATCGTGTTAATCGGCTATCGCGGTGTGGGCAAATCGACCATTGGCAGGCAACTCGCGGGCCGCATGGGCATGACATTTATTGACACCGATGAGTTGATCATGCAACGATCGGGCCGAACAATACGCCAGATTTTCGAGCAAGGCGGCGAGCCGCTGTTTCGTGATCTTGAGTCGGCGGTAATTGATGATCTTGTGGAGACGGATAATGCCGTTATCGCCGCCGGTGGGGGAGTGGTGCTGCGAAAATCCAACATTGAAAAGCTTCAGGGTAACGGACGGATTGTCTGGCTGCAGGCCCCGCCGGAGGTGCTTTGGAAGCGTATTGAAGCCGATACGGTTACGGCGGAAAATCGACCGAATTTGACCAGCTCGGGAGGGTTGGAGGAAATCCTGCGGCTGCTGCAAATCCGCGCTCCGCTGTATGCCTCGGCCGCCGATGTCGCCCTGGATGTGGCCGATATGCACCCCGATCAAGTTGTGCGCTATCTGGCGGAAAAGGCGTAAATGAGCCATGCCGCTGGGGTTCATCGCATTCAAACCCGCAATCGCTGGTACCGGTGAAATCTCATCAGAGCCGCTCCGCGGATCAAACTCGCCGCCAACGGGCCAATTGTGGTAATGGAATTCCCGATGTGCAGGATACCACGATTGCAAGGCCCTTTTACGCCCTGTTGACAGGGAGTACATCAAACCACGCCCGGCAGCATCGCGGCCCCTAAGCTGAATTATTTGGGTAAAGTGTGTAGGATACGCTCGCGTGTCCGATTGTGGAGTTCTCCCATGCCTGGAAGATTGTCCTGCGCGCTGGCGCTGCTGTGCTGTTGCATGAGTTCCTTGGCCGCCGCCGCGGTGCGTGTGCCGCATGTGTTTACGGATCATGCGGTGTTGCAACGCAATTCGGTTATCCCCGTCTGGGGTTGGGCGACGCCGGGACAGGTTGTTTCCGTTCGCTTTGCCGGGCAGCGACGCAATGCGGTCGCCGATGCGCGCGGTCAATGGATGGTGCATCTCGCGCCGCTGCCGGCAGACTCCCATGGGCGGACAATGGTGATTATCGGTGGAAATCGCGTGGCCATTCACGACGTGCTGGTGGGGGATGTGTGGCTGTGTTCCGGGCAGTCCAATATGCAGTTCCCGGTGGATGGCTCATGGGCCAGAGCTTTGCATGCGC
Organism: Planctomycetota bacterium; assembly: GCA_021799715.1. The sequence continues at coordinate 6,335 of JAJYZY010000107.1, forward strand.
GTCAAGAAGTGGCCGCCGCCAACTTTCCGCTGATCCGTTTGTTAAAAGTGCCGCGGAATAATACGCCGAATCCGCAGTCGGATATCAACGCATCCTGGATGGTTTGTTCCCCATCGAACATCAAACGCTTCAGTGCCGTGGCATATTTTTTTGGCCGTGATCTGTTCCGGCGAATGAATGTTCCCATGGGAATAATAGATTCATCCTATGGCGGCACGGTTATTCAATCCTGGACGCCGATGTCCGCACTGCGTCGCACGCCGGCATTGCATGGCGATATTCGCTGGTTCGCCCTGGCGGCAAAGCGCTACCATCGACAACTGGCGCAATATCAGCGGGCACTGGCGGCATGGTCCGCGGCGGCACGCGCGGATCGCAATGCGGGAAGGTCCGCTCCGCCCCGGCCGCGGATCAAGCGTCCAAAGAATCCATTTACTTTGAGCCGTCCTTCCCCGGATATGGCACCAGTTTGCCTGTACAACGCGATGATACATCCCTTGATTCCATACGCGATACGCGGGATCGTCTGGGATCAGGGTGAAAATAACGCATGGGTCAATGATGCGCTTTACCCCACGCGCCTGCGCGCAATGATTCAAGGTTGGCGCCGCAATTGGGCCATGCCGGATGCGCCATTTTTAATTGTGCAGATCGCTCCCTATTTCCATTATCCCAAACCCACCGTGGGCGTGCCGCTGGTCTGGCAGGGTGAAGAAAATGCTGTGCGGACTTTGCGGAATGTTGGATTGGTCGGCACGACGGACATCGGCAACCTGCACAATATTCACTTCCGGGACAAGCAGGATGTGGGCAAACGACTGGCCATTCTGGCGATGAACATGGTCTATGCGCACGGGGCATTGCGCAGCATGGGGCCGATGTATAAATCCATGCGCATTCAAGGCAATACCATTGTCATCAGCTTTTCGGATGTCATCGGTGGTTTGGCCAGTCGTGATAATCAGCCGCTGAATTGGTTTGAAATTGCGGGGGCCAAACGCAAGTTTGTGCCGGCGAAAGCCAGAATCATCGGCGACACTGTGGAAGTCTCCGCCGTCGGCGTGCCGCACCCGATAGCCGTGCGCTTCGCATGGAGTTGCAAAGCCCAGCCGAATCTGATGGACAAACAACACATGCCCGTGCTGCCTTTCCGCACCGACCGCTGGCCGCTGCAATAACCGGAAGATTAAACAGGGCAACAACTTCGTCCGCGGCGTGCGGCAAATAGGTGATCTAATCACCGCACAGTGTGCGGCGATTAGAATTGCCGTTGCGGTGGACCGGCTTTCCCATCAGGAAGGGTTCTCCGTCTCGGGCTGCTGCGGTGAAACCGCTGGGATCGGCCGTGGGGCACATCCCAATTCGCGCCGAAGCACCGTTGCAGTATGGCGGAGGTGCTCGAGTCGGCCCGTTATCAGGAGCGCCTTGGTGCCATTGGTCTCCTCCAATTGCAGCGCGGTGGAAAGGACGTAGTGGTTCCGTTGAAATAAAGTGACGCTTATCGCTGCAATTTTACTCCGCTTCCATGTGCGAGATTTTGTGCTCTTCCCACGCGCTTCCAGTAGGGTAAGGCCTTCTGTATTTACTGAGATACAAAGCTTCTTGTTAGATTGCCGCAAGCCCGAAACGGCGGACAAAATTCCCAGCACCTCAATGATCGCGGCAAAGACGTCAGCCTTTCCCGCCGTATTCGGAATGGGATGCAGCCACGCGGGTGGAAAATTCACGGCTCCCCAGAGGACCAGCCCCAATGGAAGCGTAATGGCAGCCATCCGGATTCCGGCTGATCCAATAAGATTCCTGAAATTTCTAGGAGCCTGTCCGAGTAATGTCTTTCAGCCGCCGAGTAAATTTTCCGCTTTTTCCTTCGTGGCGGCTTAAAATCTGGCCGGTGCACCGCGTTTTTTCTTCCCGATGAAACAACGCGGCTGAATTC
>JAJYZY010000005.1 GCA_021799715.1 Planctomycetota bacterium
TCGCACCGACAGATTCTTTCGGAACAACCCACACGATTGCGATGGGTTAGTGTCATCGATTACCGAATGAACGCCGGTTCTTTACCGCCGAAGTGGTTGCGTCCCTTTTGCGTTCCTACTTAGTGGGAGAGGATCATGGATAATCCATCGCCTGATACCACTTTAAACGGCCTGCCGTCGTGGATTACGCCGGAATTGATCTCCGAGACGATTCGTGCGTGGCAGCCCTATTACGCCCAGCCCTTGACGGTTCAGGACGCTATTGGCATTCTGTTGAGTGTTGGTAATTTATTTGCGGTCTTAGCGGAAGGATAGTTTTTATGACAAGTGTGCTGGCATCTGAGAATAGTGATGATGAGAAAATGAAGAAGTTTAAACTTGCGTTTCAGGATGCACACACTTCGTATTTAAATGTTAATTTTCTTTCTAACATGCAAGAGGGCTTCGAGAAGAGCCTGTGTATTCGATGTTTTTTGCTCCAAAAGTATCCAGGAGAAAAAAAACCAGAGAAACTTCTCAACCAAGCCCATTTTCTCGGTCACGCTTATATGTGTTTGGTTTGGTTGCCCGAGCTCGTTGGAAGAAACTTTAAGGAAGACTTGGCGAAGAAAAACAAAGACATTATTGCGTTTATCGGGAGTAGAGTTAACTTCGATGAGACCTTAAAAAAAATTTCTGGTTATCGAGTTAATCTGTCCCCTGGAGACGAGTGTAAGATCAAAGATTTTGGGGATATACTTCGACTTATAAGAAACGGCCTGTCGCACGCGAGGGTAGAAATAAACCCCTCGAATTTTAAAATTTCGGACATAGATGATAGGAAAAAAGAACCGGTTGAAACGACGCTTACGCTATCCTGGGAAGACCTTGGTAAAATCGCTGATGCGTACTTACTCGCCGTTAGTGATGTATTATACCCGATGGAATCCAAACCATGAAAAGCTTTGTAGCATTAGCACGGGTCAGCAGTCGGGAACAGGAGCGTGAAGGCTTTTCACTGGATGTGCAGGAAGATGCTCTGCGAGCTTATGCCCAGCGGCACGATGGCACGATTACGAAGATGTACCGGATCGCCGAGACCGCCACCCGTCGTGATGAACGTAAAACCTTCAAAGAGTTGATCGCCAATTTCTCTAGGGCGGTGGCTCAAAGATTTCGGTTTATGCTTTCCGGTTTTCCAGGCCGTTGATCAGGCCGGAGAGCATTTTGGATATTTCCTCCAGTTCCATCCGCAGTTGGACATGCGCTTCTAAGGTTACCAATTTACGGCGGCGGGCTATTTCCATCAGCGCTACACATTCCTGTACCGAACCACGCGCTATCATGAAAAAGTGTTTGCGATCTGGAACGGTAAAGCGACCATTGCCTTCGGCAATATTGGCGGCGATGGAAACGGACGCGCGGTTCAGTTGGTCGGCTAGAAAATAAAATCCGCGTGGGAATTCGGAGGTCGCAACGAGGATCCGCTCGGCAAGGTCAATGGACTTTTGATAAACATCGAGTTTTTCAAACATGAATGCCATGGGAAATCTCTCCCGCAAATAACGCTGAGCAGGTGATCAGTTGAACAGGTGACCGTCAGGTGGAATCTCTCCGCTCACGGCAACAGCACTATTTTCCTCCGGCCTTTGTGTGTTCTCCTGATCTCCTGCTCCAAATTCACCTGCTCTATTTTGGCCTGCGGCCAAAATCGGGGCGACAGGATTCGAACCTGCGACCTCTTAGTCCCGAACCAAGCGCTCTAGCCAAGCTGAGCTACGCCCCGTTTAGGTTCGTTATCCTATCCGAAACTTTCGGTTTCTTCCACCGCACTGGAGGTCTGAACCAATCGCCGGGGCGCAACGGCGCGTTTTTTGGTTCCCAATCCCATGAAACAGTGGCGATGATGGCGTACTCCACCGTGATGGTACGGCCAGATGCCAGGCCGCAGAGGGGGCCGAACGGCACGCCGCCCCGCGGGGTGCGGCTGAAATGCCATGTCTGCTTTGTTACAGGATATTGCGGCCACATCATCCACACAAGGCTTGAACATTCCGCCCCAAATACTCGACATTTACGCATATCGCAATCCCGGCCATTCCTCGGACAGGCGCCCGGCGACCGATTTTTGGGCGCGGCCATCACGACGTCAAATCGGGTGCAGATCAAGTCGTTTGGCCCTGCGGGGGCGGGATACTTTTATGGTGCGTTCCGTCGCCAGCGAAGCCGGCTGCCATGTGACAAGTTCCCGCGCGGCCGTGCGGCCCGGAAAAATTGCCACACCACAATTTTTTATCTTCCGCGGACTATTTGATCCAATGGCCCGTCATAAGTAGAATAAAGGACTTGCGATTTTACAGGTATCGCAGGGCGGCGGCAGGAATTGTTTGAAGCGAGGGTATGCCTCAGGCATGGAGGTTTGTAAGTTGGAACAACACAATGGCCCGGGATTCAAACCCGGTAAGATGGGTCTCTATGATCCACAATTTGAACATGACAGTTGCGGCGTCGGCTTTATTGCGCACATTAAAGGCCGCAAAAGCCCATCTATTGTCTCTGACGCCCTGACCATGCTGGAGCACATGGAGCATCGCGGGGCCTGTGGCTGTGAGGAAAATACCGGCGACGGGGCCGGCATTCTCACAGGTTTGCCGCATGAATTTCTGGTTAAAGTCGCCAAAAGAGACGCCAACATAAGCCTTCCCGCCGCCGGAAGTTATGGCGTGGGGATTGTCTTTTTACCATCGGACAATGAACAGCGGGCCTGGTGCGAAAAGGCATTTGCCGCGGCCATACAGGATCGCAAACTTACGTTATTGGGCTGGCGTGATGTGCCGGTGGATAACAGCATGATCGGGCACTCGGCCAAGCGCACGGAACCGCGGATGAAAATGGTCTTTATCTCCGGTCCGAAGGGGATGGATCAACATGCGCTGGACCGGGAACTTTACATTGTCCGCAAGCAGGCAACCAAATCCGTGCGCCTGGCGGAATTGCCCCAGGCGGACTATTTTTATGTATGCAGTCTTTCCACCACTGTTCTGATTTACAAGGGGCAACTGACTTCGGGTCAGGTGCGGGAGTATTTCCGCGCTGATCTGATGGATGCGGATTATCAAACCCATCTGGCACTGGTGCATTCACGCTTCAGCACCAACACCTTTCCTTCCTGGAGTCGGGCGCAGCCGATGCGATTTATGGCCCACAATGGCGAGATCAACACTCGTCGGGGCAACAGCAATTGGATGCACGCCCGCGAAGGCATGTTTGCCGGGGGGCCATTCGGCAAAGAAGTGGACCTGATCAAACCGGTCATTGAAGGTGATTCATCGGATTCCGGAGAATTTGACAACTGCCTGGAAATGCTGGTGCAAAACGGCCGATCATTGCCGCACGCGGTGATGATGATGATACCTGAAGCGTGGCAGAACCATGAATCCATGGATCCGCGGCGACGGGCGTTTTATGAATATCACTCCTGCATGATGGAACCCTGGGATGGGCCGGCGTCAGTGGCGTTCACCGACGGACATCTCATTGGTGCGGTTCTGGATCGCAACGGTCTGCGCCCAAGCCGGTATTACGTTACCAAAGACGATCTGGTCATCATGGCCAGTGAAGTGGGCGTATTGCAGGTTGCGCCTGAAAATGTCGCCCGCAAAGGCCGACTGCAACCGGGCCGGATGTTCCTGGTGGATTTCCAGCAGGGTCGCATTATTGATGACTCGGAAATTAAATCAGCCCTCGCCGGGGAACACCCTTACGGCCAATGGCTGGAAAAGCAGCGCATAACTCTTGATGAATTGGCCCAGCCGGCCAACGTGCCGGGATTTGATCCCGAAACGCTGCTTACCCGCGCCCAGTGTCTGGGTTACACGACCGAAGATCTCATGAAACTGCTGCTGCCAATGGGAACCAATGGGCTGGAACCCATCGGATCAATGGGCAACGATGCGGCTCTGGCGTGTTTGAGCGATCAGCCGCGGCTGGTGTATGATTATTTCAAACAGTCCTTTGCACAGGTAACCAATCCGCCGCTGGATTCAGACAAAGAATATATTGTCATGAGTCTGGAAAGCTACATCGGCCCGGAACGCAATATTCTGCAGGCCAGTGAGGAACATTGTCACCGCCTGCTCTTGACGCAACCGATATTGACCAATCAACAATTGGCGAAAATTAAAGCCATGGATCATCGCGGCTGGAAAACCCGCACCATCGATGCGGTATTTGACCGTGACGGCGGCGAAAACGCCCTGACCGACGCTTTGGACCGCATTTGCCGTGAGACCTCACAGGCCATCGAACAGGGCTATCCGCTGGTGGTACTGACGGATCGGGCCATGGATGAATCGCACGTTGCCCTGCCGGCGTTGCTGGCATGCGGCGCGGTGCATCATCATCTGGTGCGGCAGGGCACGCGCACGCGCATCGGGCTGGTTCTGGAAACCGGCGAAGCGCGGGAAGTGCATCATCATGCCATGCTGATCGGATACGGGGCCGATGCGATCAATCCCTATCTGGCTTTTGAAACGCTGTGGAATCTGCGGCGCGAAGGCCTGATAGATTCCGCCACGGATGACGACAAGCTGGTGAAAAATTACATCAAAGCCGCCGGCAAGGGCCTGTATAAAGTCATGAGCAAAATGGGCATTTCCACGCTGCAAAGCTACAAGGGTGCCCAGATTTTTGAAGGCATCGGACTGCACCGCAACGTCATTGACCGCTGTTTTGCCGGGACCGTATCCAAAATTGACGGCGTGGATTTTCCGGTGTTGTACCGCGAAGCCCTGCGCCGCCATGAAATTGGGTACCCCATTGATCCGGGAGAGGTGCGTTTGCCGGTATTGCCGGAGGGCGGACAATATTCCTGGCGCAAGCATGGCGAGCAGCATTTGCTGAATCCGGAATCCATTGCGAGCCTGCAGGAAGCCGCGCGGGGCAACAGCCGCGAGGCCTATGCGCGCTACGCCAAGCTTATCAATGAACAAAGCGGGCATTTATGCACGTTGCGCGGATTGTTCAAGCTTAAACCCGGTGACGCCCCGGTGATGCTGGCGGAAGTGGAACCGGCCAGTGAAATAGTCAAACGTTTTGCCACTGGCGCAATGAGTCTGGGGTCCATTTCACCGGAAGCGCATGAAAGCCTGGCCATAGCCATGAACCGCATAGGCGGTAAGTCCAATACTGGTGAAGGCGGAGAGGATGCGCGGCGATTCAAGCGCGACGCCAACGGAGATTCGCGCCGATCGGCCATTAAGCAAGTTGCCAGCGCCCGCTTTGGCGTAACGATTCATTATCTGACCAATGCGGACGAATTACAGATAAAAATGGCCCAGGGTGCCAAACCCGGTGAAGGTGGGCAGTTGCCGGGGCACAAGGTTGATGATTACATCGGCCGCCTGCGTCACGCCACGCCGGGCGTGCAGTTGATCAGCCCGCCGCCGCATCATGATATTTACTCCATTGAAGACTTGGCCCAGTTGATCCATGATCTCAAAAATGCCAATCCCTCCGCCCGCATCAGCGTCAAGCTGGTGGCGGAAGTTGGCGTGGGAACGGTTGCCGCGGGCGTATCGAAGGCGCATGCCGACCATGTGGTCATTGCCGGCCATGATGGCGGCACCGGCGCATCGCCGCTGACAAGCATTAAACACGCCGGCACGCCATGGGAACTCGGCCTGGCGGAAACGCACCAGACACTGGTACTTAACGATTTGCGCAGCCGCATTGTTGTGCAGGTGGACGGACAGTTAAAAACCGGCCGGGATGTCATCATCGGCGCATTGCTGGGGGCGGAAGAATTCGGCTTTGCCACGGTTCCGCTGGTCACGCTGGGTTGCATCATGATGCGGGTATGCCATTTGAATACCTGCCCGGTGGGCATTGCCACGCAAGACCCGATACTGCGTAAGAAATTTGAGGGCAAGCCGGAGTATGTGGTGAACTTCATGTTCCTGCTGGCGGAAGAAGTTCGGGAACTCATGGCCTATATGGGATTCCGAACTTTCAATGAACTTATCGGCCGCGTGGATCGCCTGGAGGTTGGCGAAGCCATTCGCCATTGGAAGGCCCAGGGGCTGGACCTCACGCCGATACTTTCACCGGCGGTAAAACTTTATGACAACGTGGATGTATACGCCACGAAAAAACAGGATCACGGTTTGGAACTGGCGCTGGATAATGACATTATCCGCGATGCCAAAGCCGCCCTGGAAACGCGGAAAGCCGTGCGATTGGAATATAACATTAAGAATATCAACCGCACGGTTGGCACCATGCTTAGCCATGAAATTGCCAAGCGCTATGGCGAAGAAGGCCTGCCGGCCAACACCATACATATCAAATTGAATGGTTCCGCGGGGCAGAGTCTGGGAGCGTGGCTGGCACGGGGCGTGGAAATTGAGCTGGAAGGCGATGCGAACGATTATGTCGGCAAAGGGCTTTCGGGCGGAACAATTGTGGTCTACCCGGACCGTCGCAGCACGTATAAAGCGGAGGAAAACATCCTCATCGGCAATGTGGCGCTCTATGGAGCCACCAGCGGCAACGCCTATTTTCGTGGGGTTGCCGGGGAACGTTTCTGTGTGCGCAATTCCGGAGCCAACGCGGTGGTGGAAGCAGTGGGCGACCATGGATGTGAATACATGACCGGCGGCCGGGCGGTAATTCTGGGGCCGACAGGGCGCAACTTTGCGGCGGGCATGTCCGGCGGCATAGCGTATGTGTACGATCCGGAGGATATTTTCCTGGCCCGGTGCAATCTGGCGATGGTCGAATTGGAAAAAGTCGTTGATCCTGGAGATATTGCCGAATTGAAAGACATGATTGAATCGCATCAGAAGCTCACAGGCAGCACCGTTGCAAAGGCGATCTTAGCCAATTGGAACACAGCGGTTTCGCGTTTCCACAAAGTTATGCCAATTGAGTATCGCAAAGCATTGGAGAAACGTGCGGCCATGGCCGGCGGCAACGTTAAACAGGAGGTGGGTCATGGGTAAACCTACCGGCTTTATGGAATTTCCCCGGGAAATACCCGCCAGCCGCCAGGCCCGGTTGCGCGTGCTGGATTGGAATGAATTTCATGAACACCTCCCGGATGATAAACTCCGCACGCAGGGCGCTCGGTGCATGGATTGTGGCGTGCCATTCTGCCAAAGCGGATGCCCCGTAAACAACCTCATTCCGGAATGGAATGATCTGATCTACAAAGATCAATGGAAACAGGCCATCACCCGGCTCTGGAGCACCAATAATTTTCCGGAATTTACCGGACGCGTATGCCCCGCTCCGTGCGAAGGATCATGCGTGCTGGGCATTAATGAGCCACCGGTAACCATAAAAAACATCGAACAGTCCATTATCGACCACGCCTGGGAAAATGGCTGGGTGGTGCCGCACCCCCCCGCCGTGCGCACCGGCAAAAAAGTTGCGGTGATCGGATCGGGTCCCGCCGGACTGGCCGCCGCGGATCAGCTTAACAAGGCCGGTCATCTGGTCACGGTTTTTGAACGGTCCGACCGCATTGGCGGCCTGCTGATGTACGGCATTCCCAATATGAAGCTTGATAAGGCGGCGGTTGTGGATCGCCGCACGCGGCTTATGGAACAGGAGGGCGTAAAATTTGTCGTCAATACCCATGTCGGCAAGGATGTGGATGTGCATGAACTCATGCATGAATTCGACGCCATGATTTTAGCCTGCGGTGCCACCAAACCACGCGATCTTAAAGTTCCGGGGCGGGAACTGCGGGGCATTCATTTTGCCGTGCCGTTCCTCCACGCTAATACCAAAAGCCTGCTGGATTCCAATCTGCGGGACGGGCAGTATCTGTCCGCGAAGGACCAGGATGTGATCGTCATCGGTGGCGGAGATACCGGCACGGATTGCATCGGAACATCCCTGCGGCACGGCTGCAAAAGCCTGGTTAACTTTGAACTTATGCCGCAACCTCCGGGCACGCGGGCTCCGGATAATCCATGGCCGCAGTGGCCGAGGATTTACCGCACGGATTACGGCCATGAAGAGGCGGCGGCCGCATTTGGACATGATCCACGCAATTACCGTCTGCTGACCAAAGAATTCATCGGCGATGACAACGGCCATGTCAAGGCGGTTAAGTCCATAGAAGTGCAATGGACCGGAACCAATGGCAAAATTTCTATGACGGAAATACCCGGCACGGAAAAAATCTGGCCGGCAAATCTGGTGCTGCTGGCAATGGGATTTCTTGGGCCGGAAGATACGATTGTCAAACAATTGGGCCTGGAGACGGATCTGCGTTCCAATTTCAAGGCGGATTATGGAAAATACGCGACATCGGTGGAAGGTGTCTTCGCCGCCGGCGACTGCCGCCGCGGACAGTCGCTTGTGGTCTGGGCGATTAATGAAGGTCGCGGCGCAGCGCGCCAATGTGATCTCTATTTGATGGGCCATACGGAACTGCCTTAACTTCGTGGTTAGCCGCCCATGCTCATGGAGTTATATCGTGCGGATTTAACGTTGCGCCCCCCACCAAATTGCGCCACGATAGAGGATCATCCATGCAAGTTAATCGACGACGCTTCATGAAAGTTTCCGCGGCTACGGCGGCGGGCACCATAGCGGGTTTGCAATCCGGCAATGGCTTCGGCAGCCCGGTACCGGCGGAAGGCCCCCATGCCGCAGGGGATATTCCGGAGCCGCGCGGCCTGAAGTTAAGCGATAACCGCCGCTTCCTGTGTGATAAAGCCACGGGTAAACCATTTTTCCTGCTGACGGATACCGCCTGGAATATCAATGCTTTAACATATAAAGACATTGATTTATATCTTCGCAACCGCAGTGCGCACCGGTTCAGCGCGTTTATGTTCACACTTAATTTTTATCCCCAGGCGCAAGCCGCCAACGCTTACGGACAGCAAGCGTATATCGGACCGGACCGCACCGACTTGAATCCCAAATACTTCGATTATTGCGATTACATCATCCGCACGGCGGCAAAATACCGGCTCTATGCGATGGTCCTGGCCATGTGGGGTGGTATACATTCCGGAACCATGAACACCTATACGGCCGATCAACTGCATACCATCGGCCTGCGGGTGGGTGCCCGATTAAAACATCATGACAATGTGATACTCGTGGCGGGCGGAGAATCCAGTCCGCCGAACATCGCTACCCGATTTGTCAACGCGATCGGCGGCGGCTTGAAAACCGGATGCGGCGGCAGGCATCTGATAAGCGTGCATCCCTGCGGCAACCGATCCTGCTCGGAATTTTTTTCGCAATCCCCCTGGCTGGATTTTTATATGATCCAAGGCTCATCAAGCCGCCACGGGCGAGATTATGACATGACCACGTTGATCACCCACGATTACAACCTGAAAACAATCAAACCCACCATGATCGCTGAAAATTATTATGATTCGGGCACAACGCAACCGCCGGTGCTCCAGCGTCGGGGCCTGTATCTTTCGGTATTTGCCGGTGCTTTTGGATGCGCTTACGGACATGATGCGCTGTGGCAGATGTCTCCGCACACCGCCCAGCGGTGGATGCTGAACGGGTGGCCGCCGGGCGTGGCAAACTGGAAAGACGCCCTCAATACGCCGGCCGTGGAACCACTTCACCACATTCGGAAACTTCTATATTCCCGACCGTATTTTTCACGCATTCCCGATCAATCGTGCATTTTGTCGAATCCGGGAAAATCCATCGCCCATCGCGTGCAGGCCACGCGTGACGGAACTGTGCACCGGGCCGATGCAACGTATATCATGGCCTATATGGCTGAACCGGCGGATGTCACGCTGAACACGCGGGCTATTTCCGGCCGGCGGCTCAACGCGTGGTGGTTTAGCCCCGCCACGGGAATCAGCAGAGCGATGAAAATGAATATACCCAATACCGGTAAACTGTCCGCAACCGGGGGGCGGCACGAACACGATGCGGTCATCGTGGTGGATGACGCGATGAAACATTACCCCCCGCCATAGCGGGTTTTCGGACATCCGGTTCATGGCACCGTGCGGCCAATGAAGCAAAGGCAGAGAGTAAATCAACGCACACTGTTTGAATTGTTTAACTCTCAAAGATTGCCTGGCATGACTTCCACCACTTCACCACTGATAAGCGTCATCATTCCAACGTTCAATCGCGCTGCGCTGCTGCCGCGCGCTATTGGCAGCGTTTTCAAACAAACATATCCCAACGTTGAATTGATCGTCGTGGATGACGGTTCAACGGATAATACCGCGCAGGTTATGGCGGAATATGGTTCAGCCGTGCGTTATATCGCGCAAAGCAATGCCGGTGCCAGTGCGGCGCGAAACCGCGGCATTCGGGAAGCGGGTGGAACATTTGTTGCTTTTCTCGATTCCGATGACACCTGGCATCCGGAGAAACTGGCGCGACAGGCGGCTTTATTTTCCACGCCCGCCATTGGCGCAGTACATTGCGCCATCCGCGTGAAGCATACCGAACTTGCGGGAACCAAGGGATTGTATTATCCGGGGGACTCACTGAATCTCCATGATGTGCTGGCGCTGCGGATTCCGTGGCCCACGGCCATGATGGTGCGGCGGGACATATTGGTGGAGCTGGGCGGCTTCGATGAAACGCTGGTGGCATCAGAGGATTGGGAGCTTTGCATCCGCATAGCGCAAAAATATATTCTTGCCGGAATTCCCGAAGTGCTGGCAAATTATCAGGAGGGCACGCCGGGCCACCTTTCCGGTGTAAAGAGTCGTTACACCATGGAGTGCCGCATACAGCGCCAGTATCGCCGCCTGCTGGCACAGAACTGTTCTGATTGCCGCCGATCGCTAAATATCGCCCGGCGAATCCAGCGGGATTGGCACTTTGCGCAACTCTGCGGGCTGTCCCGCAAAGCCTTTTTCGCCGGCCACTTTGCCTCATTTCTCCGCTATCGGCTCGCGGCGGCGGCTTTTGACCCCATGCGGGCGATGCGCGAAGCACCGGGCGTTATATTGAAAAATCTGTTGCAGCGCAAAGTCGCGCATTGCCCCAATACATCTCCGATCAAATCCTGACCGTTCACACCGCGCGATACTCCGCATAAACGCGGTACGGCACGACCGCAGCGCGTGAAACCGCGGTGGCTTTATCCACCGGGCGCAGGCATAAGGCCAAAACATTTTTCTTTCCGGCCGCAAGGAGCCAATTGTCCGGCATATAAAATTCACGTTGGCCGCCGTTCTGCCAGTATCGTCCCATCGGATTGCCGTTGAGATATATAAAGCCATTTCCTGAAGCTTCCAATCGCAGGCACCAGGGCAGCCAAATATTATGTGGCACGGCCGGCATTGCAAACTCCATGCGGTACCAGGTCAGCAACGCGGGTGGGATATGGCTGTGCGAGCCAATGGCTTGTGAAGGCCACAGCGAATCGTCAAACTCGGCGCGGTGCCAGCCCCGTACAAGCCCGGTGGGCTTTCCGGACAATAAAAGGGTTCCTTCCTGTTGTCCCCAGGCATTGGCATGGTGCAGCAACTGGGCACCGCCGATACCCCCCCAATGCCCCAGTTCCTGCACCACAATGGCAATAATATTCCGGCCGGCGTGTAATGCCTTGGCCATATCAACCGCCGTGCCGGCACCACCCATTGTCCCCATGCCCCGGCCATTAACGAACAGCCACCCGCGGCTGGATACCATGCCAAACCGCAACACGGTTTTGCCAGCGCGTAATTGCTCCGCGGTAATGTTGATCGCCGTGCGATAAATGGCTGCTTGTCGATGGCCAATCTGATGCGGATGCAGGCTTGAAACATTTATTTTACGCCACGCGCTGTCATCGGCATTCGCGCGGATTCCGGCAAGTTCATCAATATGGCGGGGAAGTTTAATCCTCCGCATCCGCCAATCGGAAATCATATCTTCATGGGCACTGTATGGCATGATGCCGGTATTCTGAATACCGAATTGCTCCTGCATGCCCCAGCCACTGTTGGCATGGCCTATATTTTCGTAAAGCAGCGTTGCCTCCAATCGGCCGGATACATCGCCGGATAGCGGCAAAATAGCCGGTGAACCGCTATTGGCAATTGGAAAAGCAATTTTACCGTTCACCATGGCAATCGCAGAATCCTGTCCCGCCAACGCCACAGAAAGTGCCGCGGCCCCATGTAATGCGCGGGAATCAGCCGCGATACGCGCACGATAATAACTCAATCCGCTGTCATAAACCCCCATATCCGCAAGGGATTTCCCGGCGGGTACCGCCGTCCACCGCGTGGGGATTTCGTCCGCCTGATGCTTGACCGAACTGATTTGTACCTCCGATGGCAGATTCATCGGACGCTTGGGCAGGCGTTGCGATTCGGGCAACCATTGAGCGCTGCGGGCATCCGCGGCATTCGCCGGCAGATACAGAATTTTAAAATCGCCCGCCGTCAAATGATATGACATGGCCATATTCCGGTCCTTGCCAACCGATATGTTCGCATTACCGCTGTGCACCCGGCCACGATCCGAATTGAAAACAAATATATATATGCCGCCATCAGGGCTGCGGCGCGCGCCGATTTGAATGCTTCTATCCGCCCCGCGGTTTTTGATCGGAATATGCGTGGCCCGCGCCAATGCCGGACCGTGTATTTTAAGCATTTCGCCGATGGCTTTTACCTTCAGCCATTTTGCCCCCACGCCGCCGCATTCGCGAATCGGCGCGCTGTAATCATACGTGGTTGCCACGTTGAGTCCGGCGCGGGAATCAAAATTTGTACCTCCGAACAGCATGTAGTAATTTAATGCGGTCATGCCATGCTGGATGGAATAAAGGGTCAACGCGTTGATTTGCTCCGGACTGATATTATCCGGATAGTAATCCACATCCGTTTTCAGTGTGGGCTGGGCTTCCACGCTGGTGAAGTAGCCGCCCTGCATTTCCGCGGCCATCACCGGTGCATTTTTCTGCGCTGTGCGGTAATGATGGATACGATGCCCCATGGCGGGGAGTTGCCATCCGGGGTATCGATCAATGGTATCGAACACCTGACTGGCGATTTTAGCGCGGCTGCCGATGATAAAGCCCGCCAGATTGGTAAACAGCGGCACCTGTATGCCATTTTTCCAGGCCTGCTGTATTAAATCTTCAAGATGCCTCTTCTTCTGATCCAGCGGCACACCAATCAGGCCGTATTCATTTTCAACCTGAACCAGAATGACACCATGCCGGCCAACCGGCTTATGAATAATCTGATGCCCGGCTACCGTCCGGCACACACAGCGCATCCAGTGATTGGCCCATTGTGTGTACTCCGGATTATCGCTGCGCACCCACATGCCCCGATAATGCCGAGGCATTTTCGCAATTAACCACTGCGGATAGCCGCCGGTATCCCACTCGCCGCACATGTAGGGGCCGACACGGACAACAGCATACAAGCCGAATTCCGCAGCCATGGTGAGAAACTCATCCAACAACGCCATATTCACTTTGGAATAATCATCCGGGCCGTCGGGCATTTCCGGCTCATGGAGATTCCACGGCACATAGGTCTGCACGGTGTTAAAGCCGGCTTCTTTAATTTTTGCAAAGCGATCCCGCCACAGTTCCTTCGGACAACGGCAGTAGTGGAATGATCCGCTGTAGAGAAAAAACGGCTTATCTTCAACAAACAGGCTCATCCCATCGTAGCGGATGCGATCCGGCGCGGAAAAATGTCGCCCGGAATTGACCATGGCATAAGTAGCTCCATCGCCAAGGCTGAATCCCAGCAACCCGGTGAGTCCCGCGAGTTTGATAAACTCACGACGATTGGCTCGATTGGAATTACAGATTGTCATGACTTGATGTCCTTTAATAAAAAGCACCAGTTGGTTTTATTTGGATACCTTCGCCTCAAATGGCATGGCCGGTAAGCCCGCCTTATTAATCAAATTCGGCATGGCGGTGTCATACCATCCAAAGCGGACAAATTCGGGTGCTTTAACTTTCGATGCCCGCACCACCACTTTACGGCCGACAATTTCCGCCTGTGCCGGCACGAACTTATGACTGGCCCCGGCTATTTCAAACCAGTTCAAGGCCTTGCCGTTCCGCGAGGCCAGGCCTCCGTCAATATGAGAAAATGTCACAACCACTTTGTCGCCGTCAATAGCCATGGACTTAAACATCGGGCTGTATGGATAAATATGTCTGAAACCATACACTTTCGCCAGGGCCAGTTGACTCAAGCGATACCCTTCCGGCCGCTTGTTCACCGGGTGTCCCTGATTCGGGCTGTCGGCATCCTGCGTGCTGATAATGGCACAATTCGGCAAGCGCTCCGCCGCCCATTGCTGGGCCTGCCATATTTCCGGTTCCTGGAGATGATTGCCGGAATATTGGGCATAATCAAATGGCGCAATCTGCACCAGCAGAAAAGGCATATTCCCTTCGTGCCACATTTTACGCCATGATGATATTAACGCTGATAGATGATTGTAATAATGTAGAC
Organism: Planctomycetota bacterium; assembly: GCA_021799715.1. The sequence continues at coordinate 14,424 of JAJYZY010000005.1, forward strand.
TTTGATTACCCACATTGTTTTCACCCTGATACCACAGCACCCCGCGAATGGCGTATGGGATCAGCGGACGGATGCGACCATTGAAAATGGCCGTCGGGTTCTGCTTGTTTCCGGCAATGGGATCGATTGGCGGCGGGGGCGGCGGAGAAATGTGCTTCCCCGCCGCCCGCTGCACCACAGCCACCTTCAACCATGCTTGAACGCGGCGCATATACGGTCCCAGCGCCCGCTGATATTTCGGATACCGGGCCTGCGCTGTTTTCAGCCAAAGCCATTGCGCTCGCAGCGACGGCGTCTGCCGGTACGCCATGGCGGGCAGCCACGGTTCAATGCGTGTGCCCCCCCACGCGGACTGAATTAATCCGATGGGGACGGGGAGTTTTCTCTGTAAATCTCTGCCAAAGAAATACCCAACGGCTGAAAAGCTTTGCGCTGTTTCCGGCGTACAGACATTCCACCGTCCAAGAATCCGATTCAACACCGGAAAGTTATGGCGTGGTGTCGAAGCGGCAATGCTCGGCAAGTTAATAAGCCGGATCAGAGGATAATTGGCTTTGGCCACAGCCTGCTTGCCATGCCCACCACGAAACCAGCCATGCAGCGGATATTCCATGTTGGATTGCCCGGAGCACAACCACACCTCACCGACCAGCACATCATGGAATACGATTTGAGTTTTATTTCCCCGCACCACCAGGCTTTGCGGCTTGGCACTGGCTTTCATCGCGGCGAGACGAACCATCCAGCGGCCGGCGGCATTGGCTGTTCCGGAAACACTCTGGCCGGCAAATTGTACCGTTATTTTTTCTCCAGCCGTCGCCTGGCCCCAAACCGGGTCCGGCATATTCCGCTGCAAGACCATGTGATTGCCAAAAATATTCGGCACGCTAATACCGGCAAATACCCTGCCAGCGGTCACAACCGAGACCGCCAGTGTCGCTACGATCAAAGCTTTTTTACACATAGAGCATTTCCTGAAATCAATTGCAACGGAATGTGACGGAATCACGCCGCCAGCTTCACGCGGCCGCGCCGTGGAAGCCCGCAGCCGGTTGACTGCGGCGGCAATGGCAAATCTCAAGTTAATCATGCACAGTCCCCAAGCTTAATGCTTTACTTGCAGGCGAATCGCGTCATAAATCACCGCTCCAACGGGCGTCGGGTGATACCGCATCTGCCGGGCATACGTTCCGGGGGCTTTGAACGCCCGCGTAAAGCCCAGTGTTATGCGGTTTAATCCGGCCTTCAGCAGATCGGCGTTAAATGTCACATAACGCACCTGATATTTGCTGTCCTGCCCGCCGCTGCGATAGACCGCGGCACCCGACTTTGGTAAATGCAGTACGGTAATGCGGCGGCCATTAAGCGTTACCGCCAGGCCGCCTCGCGACATTAGCGTTGCGCAAAAGCCGAATGTCAGCGTTGCCTTTCCATGCTGTTGCGCGGGGAGATTGAATTTGATTGTCCAATAGGGCTTTTTGCTGTACCAGCCCCACTGCGCAAAATTCCAATCCTTCGCGGGCGTGCTGCTGCCAATGGTATACGTGACATCATCCGGAAAATTCTTCAAATATCGGACAAAATTCCGATAATGCCGGACGTTGTTGCCGTCAAAAAATTCCCGCGCCGAACGATTCGCCACACCAATTTCCCAAAGCGTTTTGCCACGATTGGCCGGCGACCAGCGGATGGTTCCCAGATTGGTCATGCGATCGGCCCCAATGCGAATATCATGCTGGACATAATCCTGGAATTGGTTGCCCCCGCAAATGGATAACTTGTAAACACCGGGGCGGATTTTACCTATCATAAAGCGACCGCCGGGTTTCACTTTGGTCCAGTAATTGTATCCTCGCCCCTGCAAGGCCCAGTCCGTATTGCCATTGCCGCTTATAATCGCCCACGCTCCGGCCGGATTGTGCCCATTGGTCATGCGGACAACGCCTTCCACGCTGCCGCGGGCCAGGGGGTAATCAGCGCTATGCAGCCACCGGAATGGAGCCTCCGCTCGCTGTTGCCGCGCCACCTCACGCGCCTGATGATACATCCCCATTAATGATGGACCATTGTTGACATATACAAAAATCGGCCCGAAGAATTTCGTCCAGTTATCAGCGCGATGCACGCGCACGGCCACTTCGCCAAAATGAGCGCCGTCGATCATGGCGAGAATATTATTCTTGGCCAGCCGGTCGCCGACATGCTGCTGATGCACGGTTAACTCCTGCCGCAGCGGTCCGCCGTTGAAAAACCCCGTGCTTGGCCACGTCATCCAAAGGCCGGTGTCGTGCCCCGCCAAACCGTAGCAGAGGAATTGATAATTAAACAGGCAGTAATCGTACTTGCACCATATCTGATGATTAGACAACAAATACGTCACATCCTGTATTTTCTGCAAAATGCGTTCCTCGGGCAGCACGCCCATCAACGGCGACTGCACGGCATATTTGTCCACCGCCCAGTGGGTGAATACGGAATGTCCATCCGCCGCCTTAATGACAAAGCGTGTTTGGGCAATGGAGCCTCCCGGCGTACCGGCTTGATGATGATAAATAACCCACGCATAAAAGCCGCTCTGCCCCCGGCGCAACTCAAAATGCGCCTGTATCGAAAATGGAAACCAGAAAGATGGTGCCGCGTTCAAAATCACTTCCGCGGATTGATTCCCATGCCGAATCACACGGCAACCACGGCCCGTCAGCGGCACAAAATAACTTCTGCGCCGCGGTGCGCCGGCCAAATGACGCGGCTTACGCAAACGCCCCCCGTTGGCATCAAAATACATTCCGATATCGGTGTTCAGCAGTTCCAGATGTCGCCCCCCCATCTCATCAATGATCGACGTGATGCGGGCACGCGGCTTGGAAAACGTCAATTGGATGAGACCATTGTTCAAAATAATGTCGGTGCGATTTTGCTGCACCGTAACGCCCATTGCTTGCGCACGAACAACTCCATTGCCGCACAAAACGACGACCATTAACGATAACAGCAACGAACAAACCGTGACGAATCGATTCATAAGTACAATCTCCGAAGGGGATGAACCAGTTAATGGATTTGCTGTTGCCAGGCCGCAGCGATCATGGATAACCGGCCGACTTCAGGGCGGCAAAACCATTGCGCCATAACTTCCGCAACATTGCGCAACGCTTGAAAATCCTCTGACAATCCATCCGCGCATAGCTTATACAGCGCTGGCGAATTTGCCGCAATGGACTTTCGTCACATAAAGTTGTACTTTTGTCACATTCATGGATGCGCCCATTTTCCGCTGACTCCCCGCGACGAAAAGCCGCTCGCAACGGTATAAACTCCGCGGCCATGTGAATTCGTTGCCCCCAGTATGACAACAGCCATAGGCCTCAGGGGCCTCAACCAAACGATACAACCGGCGGCGGAAAGCATACACGTGATCGGCATCGATGCTTCCCGTGCTCGCCGGGGGATCTGAAAGGGTATGACCGGAGCGTCGTCGGTGTCGGAAGGAAGTGACGGAGCATTCAGATCGTATGGATGTGCAAATCTGATCCGATAACCCCGGCCGGCGGTGCCGGAAATTGCGCGGCGCTCGCATTTGGGTGGAGACTATCGTAGGATAGCAAGCGGATATGGGAGCCGGTTTGAGAATAGGGCGGATCGGCCGAATTGTTCTCAAACATGCTCCGGAATTGGAACGGTCACGGACGATGAACCGAAACGATATACATGATGAATCGCCCAAATCCGCACCCTTCACCGGGCGGCGGTCGGTGGTATTAATTGAAAATCCCGGGGAAGTGCCAAAGCTCACGGCACGGCGGAAGCTTAACTCGGTAATTGTGGCGGGCAATGAGATCAGTCTTGATGGCATTGCCCAGGCCGTTGTGAGTTCACCACGAAAGGCGGGCGTACTGGTTATTCCATGGCTGCCACGTGCGGAGATTTTTCCCTTCCTGATGCGCGGGTTTCATCGCGTTTTACCGCTGATGATCACCGCGTTTTCCGGTCATGCCAACCGGCTCTGCGATGCCCTGAAGGTTGCGGAGTCGGCACGGTTTATCGGAGCAGTGCCGGATTCGGCTTTGGCGGCAATAACCATTTTTCGAGCCGATCTATCCGCCATGTGCATACCGGCACACTGGTTTGAGCAAAGCGGCGATAATCATTCAGTGGACATCAATAATTTGAAGATCGAGGAAGATGGCGCGGTCATTAAAATCGGGCCGCGACGTTGGCAGTCGCACCAGATCATCAGCGCTTTCGACGTGAATTTCCGCCGCAATATGCGGCGTTTGGAACTTACACAAAATGACAGTCTGGGCGGCTTGATCCGACGCACCCGCAAGGACCGCCGACTGGGGCGGGGCGAATTTCCGGGCATAGATGCCAAAACCATTGCTCGAATTGAACGAAACGAAATCATGCGGCCCCAGCGCGAGACGCTGCGCCTGATCGCCCAAACTCTGGGCCTTCCGGTGGAACAACTTGTGGAAAAAATCACCCGTGCGGCCACGGAAGCGCCAGCTCAGCACCAACCGGCCACCCGCGCGGATGAGCACTCCGCGAGCGCATAAGGGAGAGAGTAATTACCTACCTAAACTATAGGCATTAATTTTATTTATGGTTTATATAAGCCATGAATATACTGTTTTTCTTGACTATTTAAATTCCTATCTGTATTATGGGATTTGGTTTTTTGGAGTTGTTGATATTATGAGCGCAGAAACTGGTAGCGTAGTGACCGCCGAGGGCAAAAAACTTAATAAAGTCGAAGCCCTTAAACTGGCCAAAGACGGCTTGGATGTGTGGGATGACATTTTCCGGTATGCCAAGGCGGATGTTGCCGAGCCGCTGGAGCAGCTTTTAAGTCCCAAGGATTATGAACTATTCCAAAAGACAATCCCCCAGGCAGGCAGCGCGGAAGTCATACGCAGTGCCCAACGCAAAGCAAAAATATCCGAAGAGGATTTTGTTCGTTTGCGATGGTTTGGCATTTACCAGCATTTACCCAATCTGTGCCACTTTATGCTGCGCATTCGAATCCCCAACGGTTTTGTAAGTGGAACACAACTAAAGGAAGTAGCGGATATTGTTGACCAGTATGCCAACGGCTTTGCCGACATCACCACGCGCCAATGCTTCCAACTGCACTGGCTGACCATTGAGGCACTGGCTGAAATTCTGCCACGTTTGGAGCGTGTGGGGCTGGTAAGCAAATTTGCCTGCGGCGATACACCGCGAAACGTGGTTGGCTGCCCTCTGGCGGGTCATCTGGCGCACGAAGTCATTGATGCCACGGAAGTGGTGGAACAAACCAATCGGATGTTTCTGGACGGTAACAAAGAATTCAGCAATTTTCCGCGCAAATTCAAATCCGCCATAGCCGGCTGCCATTTGCATTGCCACCAACCGCAAATTAACGATATCGGCATGTTTGGTGTGAAGCGAATCAACCCGCATTCAGGTCAGGAGGAAGTTGGTTACGGCGTGACCGTGGGCGGCGGCTTATCCAGCCAGCCGTATATCGGGCAGGGATTACGCGTGTTTATCACACCGCAGCAGGTGCCGGCGGTTTGCCGTGGAATCGCCCATATATTCCGTGATCATGGCTACCGGGAAAAACGGACGCGAGCGCGGATGAAGTATCTGGTGGCGGATTGGGGCTGGGAAAAATTCCGCGAATATCTCGAAGCGGATATCGGCTTTAAACTTGAGCATGATGACAATATCGCGGCACCGGAATTCGCCCCGCATACGGACCATCTCGGATCAGGCCCGCAGAAGCAAGCCGGTCTATCCTATATCGGCGTACCGGTGGAACGGGGTAGAATCAGCGGCAAGCAGTTGCGCGCGGCGGCGGAGATATCCAATGAATTTGCCCGTAAAGGCTTGGCCAAACTGGCCCTATCCAATAAGCAGAATCTTATTTTCCTCAACATCCCCACGGAATCTGTTCCGGCCATGACCCGCAAACTTGATGCGGCCGGGTTGCCGCCGCATGCCCCGTTGTGGCGCACCAGTCTGATATCGTGTACGGGCACGCAGTTCTGCAATCTGGCCATTGTGGAAACCAAAGAGCGGGCGCGGAATATTCTCAAGCATCTGGAAGAACATGTGGCGATCGATTCGCCCATTATGGTCAGCGTTACCGGATGCCCGAACAGTTGCTCGCAATATCAAATTGCGGACATCGGATTGATGGGGGTTGTGTGCAATTTCCGCGGCCAACGGGGTACTGAAGCCTATCAGATTGTCCTGGGCGGCGGCCTGGGAGCGGATGCGGGATTCGCCAAAGTGGCATTGAAAAAAGTTCCCGCCGAATTTGTTCATAAATCCATTGAGCAGATTGTGGGAGCCTATAAAGCAAATCGCGTTGATGAGGACGAAAGTTTCCGCCAATTCGTGCAACGTACCGCACCGGAACAACTCACCCAATGGCTGAATATTCCGGAAATGGCGGAGGTGGCATAAGGCCCCGGTACCGGCAGCGTTCCGGGAGCACCATTTTATCGTTACTGTGGACAATTCCGTCAAATAGCCGATGATGATGGGGATTTTTCGCTCGGGGCATGCACCGTCCCGACATGAAAGGATTGGCAGAAATAATGAAGACGGTTGTTCACGTCACACACGAAGCGGTTCAAAAAATCGGCGGCATCGGAGCGGTTCTCCACGGCCTGCTGACATCCAAACACTACTCGGAAAAAATTGATCGTAACATTCTACTGGGACCATTGTTCAATACCGACGGCCCGGCGGACTTACGACTTGGACATGATGGCGAAGTGCTTTACAGCTCGATGGACGGCATTACGGGCCATCCGCTGGCACCCGCGCTGGCGGAGGTGGAGCGCAAGTACCACGTGGATTTAATCTATGGCCGCAAGGCGTTTCATGATAAATTCACGGGAATAACGTCGCATCCGGAAGTGCTGTTGATCAATGTGAATCATTTTGATCAAGCCCGGATTGGAATGTTCAAATTCAATTTGTTTGAAAAATTCGGCATTGAATCCAATCGGTATGAATACATCTGGGATTATGAGCAGTACCTGCGCATTGCCGAGCCGGGGATCGACGCCCTGCTGGCCATTGGCTGCGGCAGCGCGCAACATCCGGCGGTGATTTTCTCACATGAATACATGGGCATGCCCACCGCACTGGCGGCGCGACTCAATGCGCCGAGTCACTTTCGAACCATCTTTTATGCCCATGAAGTCGCGCCAATGCGGCGGATCGTGGAATCACATCCGGGGCAGGATATCGCATTTTATAATGCGATGCGCCAAGCCACGCGGGAGGGGTTGAATGTCAATGATGTATTTGGCTCACAGAAATTCTTTTATAAATATCCCCTGGTGGATGCCGCCAAGCATTGCGACAACATTTTTGCCGTCGGCGATTATGTGGTTGATGAGTTGAGGTTTCTGGATTCCGCATTTCAAAAGAAGAATATTGATCTGGCGTATAACGGCGTGCCGGCATTTGAATTGTCGCTTGAAGAGAAAATGGCTTCGCGCAACCGTCTGCAGCATTATTGCGAGACGCTCTTGGGCCATCGTCCGGATTTTGTGCTCACGCATGTTACGCGCATGGTTCTGTCCAAGGGATTGTGGCGCGACGTGCGCGTGATGGAGCATCTGGAAAAATTAATGCGGCATGAAAACCAATCCGCCGTTCTGCTCGTGCTTTCCACCGAAACCTCCGCCCGCCGCACCGATGATGTCAAGAATATGGAAACCTCTTACAAATGGCCCACAGCGCATCGTGAAGGTTATCCGGACCTTACCGGCGGCGAAGCGGCGTTTTATGCCGGCGTGCAGGAATTCAATGCCCGCAGCCGCAACACCAAAATCATCTATATCAATCAGTTTGGCTTTGACCGTCGCACCTGCGGCGATCGCATGCCCGCGGATATGGAATTTATGGACATCCGGCACGGATCAGATCTGGAATTTGGACAATCCATCTATGAACCCTTCGGCATTGCCCAGATTGAACCGATTTCTTTCGGAGCTATTTGCGTATACACCGCTCTTTGCGGATGCGCCGGCTTCGTGCGCCATGTGGCCGGCCCGGCCGGCACGGAAAATGCCATTGAAGTCGATTACACGCAATCCAGTGAAGTGCATCCGCATTCCATTCAGGATTGCCTGCTGATTGATCGTCTTAACCGGGAATACATTGAAAGCGCGGTGGCCCAGACGATAGCGGCGGAGATACATCGCCGACTGCCGCGATCGGAAGCCCAGTTTGATCGCCTGCTGCAACAAGGTTACAAACTCGCCGCGCGCTTGAGTTGGGAAGTTGTCGCGCGTGATTATGTCTTGCCGGGAATTGAAAAAGCCCTGGCACAACCAACTGCGGCACTGATGCAATCCGCAGCGTTTTAGACCACGCACGGCGCACCGGACACGGTTATTCAGGAATGAAGACCGCAAGGCAGCCGGGGGCCTCGGTAATCGAGATGCTTTGAAGTTTGGCCGGCGGAGGAATCTTCGCGGCCAGAAGTTCAGCAATCCGCTGGGCCACGCGCTCGGCGCTGGGATTGACCGCATTGTCAAACGGGGCCAGATCGTTGAGATGTTTGTGATGCCACAAATCGCATACTTCCCGCAATAGCCATTCCAGCGTGTGGAAATCCATCACGGTATCGAGGGCGTCAAGCTGCTCAGACACCACGCGCGCGGTGACGTGCCAGTCATGCCCGTGGCGTGGTTCCAACACGCCGCCCGGCAATCGCAATTGATGCGAAGCGCAAAATGTCGCTTGTACTTCAATGGCAAACATTGATCATGACCCTGTTGTTCGCTACCGCGCTAATTCCGCCCCACGCTTTACCGCCGCAGACAGGGCCGCTGCGATGATATCGGCAAATCGCTGACTGGCCATGCTGTTGATGGCGGCTTCGGTAAATCCGCCGGGGCTGGTGACGTTACGCCTTAACTCCGCCGCAGACTGGCCTGACTGTTCCAGCAGCCTGCCGGCACCGACAATCGTTTGCCGCGCCAGCAACTGCGCATCGGATGGCGGAAGGCCCAAACTCACAGCCGCCGCCGTCATGGCCTCGACCAGATAAAACACATACGCCGGCCCCGATCCGGAAAGACTCGTCACGGCATCCATAAGGGATTCAGGAACCGTGGCAACAGTTCCACAGGCCCCAAAAATGCTCACCGCAAAGCGCATATCCGCATCCGTTGCCGCACTTCCGCGGCAAATGCCGCTGGCACCGGCCCCGACCAGTATGGGCGTGTTGGGCATCACACGAACAACGCGAACGCCGGCTCCAAGTTGCTTTTCAATAAAGCCCGTGGAGATCGCCGCGACAATTGAGATAATCAGCGTGGATGAATTCAGCGCAGGTTGAATCTGCCGCAGAGCTTCCTCAATTTTCTGCGGTTTAACCGCCAACAGCACGGATTCCGAAGCCGCGACTACTTCAGCGGATTCGGCGGATGCGGCAACCCCCAGTTCACCAGCCAGTAACTCCCGCCGCGGCAGCGATGGATCCGCGATAAATAATTCAGCGGGCTTGAATAAGCCGGCGCTGATACAACCGCGCGCAATGGCCTCCGCCATGTTTCCGCCGCCGATAAAGCCGAGTTTATATTTTTTTTCGTTCATGACACCGCCTGTATTCGTTTATTTTACGGAAAAGGCACCCCAAGAATTATTAAAAGTATCTTACCATATCCGGTTAACGCCGTATTGATCGAAGATTTTGTCCTTCCCAATAATGGCCATCGATTCAATATGCGACTGGGCGATGAGCATGCGGTCGAACGGGTCCTTATGGTAGCCGGGCAGTTCACCAGCGCGAACAGCGTGACTGATCGCCATGGACAAACAATCAAAGCCCTCCCGTTCCAATATCCCGCTGAAATCCGTCAAGAGATCCTCCGGAACGTTCAATTTTCCCGCACGCACTTTGATTGCGATTTCCCAAGCCGAAGCAGCGCTTACGTACAATCGGTTGCTCGTCAAACTTATTTCACGGCGTACGCGTTTCGACAACAACGGATCATCGACCAACCACCATATCAAACAGTGCGTATCCAAAAGAGCTTTCAATCCCTCTTCTCCCAGAGTGCCTGTTGCGCCGGCGTCAATGGATCGAACGCACCGGGCTTGATAACAATCCGTCCCTTCAATGTACCGGGACGTCGGCGCCCGCGCTCTTTGATTGCCGTTAACCGTACCACCGGATCACGTCCGCGTTTAATGGTTATCTCTTCGCCGCGTTCCACACGCGCAATGATCTCGGATAGGTGTGTTTTTGCTTCGTGAACGGTTACGAACTGCATGTATAACTCCGAAACCACACGCAATGGCGGCTTAAACCGGAGCCGCGTTGCGTAGCTAATTTAGATTAGCTAAGCAGTGGCTTAAAGTCAACAAGAAAAAAGGCCCGGCTGGATTTACCGGCCGGGCCTTTGGAGGTCTGTTCAATCGCCCCTGCGCGAGCTTATTTGGTCGAATAACTTCCGCCGGTGGTGGCTTTTACCACCGCTTGGGCGGCGGCCAACCGGGCGATCGGCACGCGGTAGGGTGAACAACTGACATAATTCAAACCGACGCGGTGGCAGAATTCCACCGAGGCCGGGTCGCCGCCGTGTTCGCCGCAAATGCCGACCTTCAGATCGCCGCGAGTGCCGCGACCTTTCTCGATGGCAATTTTAATCAGTTGGCCAACGCCGTCCTGATCCAGTGAATTGAATGGATCCTTGGGGAGAATTTCCAGCTCAACATATTTGGGCACGAACGACGCCACATCATCACGCGAGAAACCGAAGGTCATCTGCGTAAGATCATTGGTTCCGAAGCTGAAAAATTCCGCTTCTTTGGCGATCTGATCAGCGGTAATGGCGGCCCGCGGCAGTTCAATCATGGTGCCAACTTTGTAATCAACTTTTCTGCCGGACTTGGCAAACACTTCATCCGCTACGGCCCGGACGCGCGGCAGCAGGAATTCGAGTTCTTTTACCGTGTTGACAATCGGGATCATGATTTCCGGGTACACTTTCACGCCCTTCTTGGCGACTTCAACCGCGGCCTGGAAAATCGCCCGGACCTGCATTTCCTGAATTTCCGGGAATACCACGGCAAGGCGGCAACCGCGGAAACCGAGCATCGGATTGGATTCATGCAGTTCGGTAACCCGCCGTTTAATGCGATCCAGCGGCACTTTCATCTGGCGGGCCATTTCACGCTGATTTTTTTCCTCATGCGGAAGGAACTCATGCAACGGCGGATCCAGCAGCCGGATGGTTACCGGCAGGCCGTCCATCGCCTTGAAAATTCCGACAAAATCTTTCTTCTGATACGGCAAAAGTTTCTTCAACGCGGCCCGGCGATCCTTTTCATTGTCCGCAAGAATCATTTCCCGCACCGCAACAATCCGATCGCCTTCAAAGAACATATGCTCTGTGCGGCACAGCCCAATGCCCTGCGCACCGAACTCACGGGCCACTTTGGCGTCATTGGGCGTATCGGCATTGGTGCGAACCTGCAGCTTGCGAATGGCATCGGCCCAGCCCATAAGCTTGGCGAAATCACCGGACACTTTCGGCTTGACGGTGGCAACGGCACCGGCGAACACCGCGCCGGTCGAGCCATCAATGGAAATCGTATCCTTGCGGCCAAACTTGCGCGTCTTGCCGGTGGCGCTTTTGATCACCACGGTTCCGGCTTTGGCATCAATATCCAATTCACCGCAACCGGCCACGCATGGCTTGCCCATGCCGCGGGCCACAACTGCCGCATGGCTGGTCATTCCGCCGGTACTTGTGAGAATACCCACCGCCGTCTGCATGCCGCCGATATCCTCCGGCGAAGTTTCCTTGCGGACCAGAATAACTTTTTCCCCATCGGCAAAGCGCTTTTCGGCCTCTTCCGCGGTGAAGGCCAACTTGCCCACCGCCGCGCCGGGCGAGGCGGGCAGGCCCTTGGCGATTTGATCACGGGGGGCCTTGGGATCAAATGATGGGTGCAGCAACTGATCCAGACTGGCCGGATCAACACGCAGCACCGCGGTATTCTGATCAATCAGACCTTCAGCGGCCATTTCCACGGCCACGCGAACAGCCGCGTGCGCCGTGCGCTTTCCGTTGCGGGTTTGCAGCATGTAAAAATGATTATGCTCAACGGTGAATTCCATATCCTGCACATCCTTGAAATGCTTTTCAAGAATGTCCTTCACGCGCAGCAGTTCGGCGTATGCATCCGGCAGCGTATCGCCCATGCGGACAATCGGCTGCGGCGTGCGGATGCCGGCGACCACATCTTCACCCTGGGCGTTAATCAGAAATTCGCCGTAAAATACGTTTTCGCCGGTGGATGGATCACGGGTAAAACATACGCCGGTGGCGCAATCCTCGCCCATGTTGCCAAACACCATGGCCTGCACATTGACAGCCGTGCCGTTAAGCCCGGAAATTTCATTAATCTGCCGATATTTAATGGCCCGTGGACTCATCCATGATTGGAAGACCGCTTTAACGGATTTGACAATCTGCTCGCGCGGGCTGGTGGGGAATTTTTCTTTGGTGTGCTTTTCGTAAACTTTCAGGTATCGCTGGCAGACTTCCTTCAGCCCATCCACATCCAGATCAGTATCCAGTTTGACTTTGCGCTGTTTTTTTACCGCCGCCAGCTCATGTTCAAAGTGATGATGATCCACTCCCATGACCGTATCGCCGAACATGTTAATCAGCCGCCGCCAGGCGTCCCACGCAAAACGCGGGTTGCCGCATGACTTCGAAAATGGGTCAATCATTTTCTCGGTTAAACCGATGTTCAAAACCGTATCCATCATACCGGGCATGGAAACAGCAGCGCCGCTGCGGCAGGAAACCAGCAGTGGATTGACCGGGTCGCCGAGCTTTTTACCCAAAGCGTCTTCGAGCATTTTGATGCTTTCATCAATCTGCTGTTCCAGGCCATCGGGAAATTTTTCACCGTTCTTGTAGTATGCCGCGCAGCATTCCGTGCTGATGGTGAAGCCTGGAGGAACCGGAAGACCAATGTTGGTCATCTCCGCGAGGTTGGCTCCTTTGCCGCCCAGCAGAACCTTATCCTTAGCGCTTCCTTCCGCTTTGCCACTACCGAAGAAGTATGTCAATTTATCGACCATGCTATGGTACCTCCAGGGAAAATCTAAACCGGTGACATCATAAAATCCGCTGACTGTTCGCCCAGCCGGTGCAACGAACGCGGAAACCGTAGAGTATAAAGGCCTTGCGCACGGCGTCAAACGACCCGTCCGTCGGCAGGCGCAGGGGGCGTGGCAATAAATCCGGGCAGGCCTCCTGCGGTAAGTGCTTCCAAGACCAACCGTTCTCATAGCGACGGCATTTAAGCCGCCGATTTCCCCGGCTGCCCGGAAAAATTGCCGCGCCCGGCGCGGGCGGCATGGCCGAGATGCGGCTTTCAATAAAAAAAACCGCGCGGGCCTGAAAGCCGGCGCGGTTTGCGATGCAAATAGTGGTGGATGCCGCATCTACGATGGGACTTCATTGGCCCGCGGGTGGGCGTTTTCGTATACATCCTGAATGCGCTTGGTGGTCAGGTGGGTGTATATTTGAGTGGTACTTAAGCTCTGGTGGCCTAAAAGCTCCTGCACCACGCGCAGATCGGCACCATGGTTGAGCATGTGGGTAGCAAAACTGTGCCGCAACGTATGCGGGCTGATATCCGGATCCAGATGCGCTTCAATCAGATATTTATCCAGCTTGCGGCGCACCGAGCGCGTGCTCAATCGCTGACCGTGCTTATTGATAAACAGCGGCGCTTCGGGCGAATCCTGGGTCATAATGGTCTTTCTCTGGGCAATGTACTTGGCCAGGGCATTAACCGCCGTCTGGCCCACCGGGCTGACACGCTCTTTTTTTCCTTTGCCGCGGACTTTGATAACGCCGCCGACGACATCCAGATCATCGATATTCAAACCGACCAACTCGCTGACGCGCAGGCCGGAGGAATAGATCACTTCCAGCATGGCTTTATCGCGTGATCCGAGAATGTCCGAGTCATCCGGCGTTTGCAACAGTCGCGTAACTTGTTCTTCAGTCATAAATTTGGGCAGGCGCTTGTCGAGTTTCGGCGTGCGGATGCTGAGCATGGGATTGTTGCCCGTCAGGCCGCGCTTATTGAGAAATTTGAAAAAGCTGCGCAGAGTGGCGAGTTTGCGCGCCACGGTGGCTTTGGAGTAGTTGTGCTCGCGCATGTGCTGGAGATAGCGACGGACATCTTCCGCATTCGCATTCAGCAGCAATTCCTCAATTTGCTGCGGGGGCGGTTCGGCTGGATTTTTGCCCTGCTTATTCTGCATTTCCCGGGAAAGATTTACCGCGGCATTCCCCGAAGCCGGCTGCGACATCAGCACACTGGCCGGAATATCCTGCACTCCGGCAAGAAACAGCCCAAATTGTCGGAGATCGGCACCATAGCACTTGCTGGTATACGTGGAGAAATGCCGCTCGAACTGCAGATAATTCAGAAATTCCTGAACCTGATGGGGTAAATTAAGCGTGTCCATATTAGTCAACTGCTCCAAGGTCGGCAGCGGTTCATCCATACCATCCTGCAATGGCTGTGCCGCGTTATCCGACGCTAATGTAAACCTTGTCTTGAGCCTCATCCGTTCGGCTCAACCCGCCCACAATCGCTTCCGCGGCCGCGATAACTTTTCCGCGACCCACCACAGTCTCATGTCGGATGGACCGTGCAGAGGCCCGACAGCCCCTGATCGCAGATCGGTTGGCAACCGTATCCATGGTTGTTTATCGGCAATAATGCGCGAATGGATGAGATACAATTTTCAAAGTAGATGATGAATAAATGGATATGGGACGCACGGAATCAAAACGCGGTGAACCGAATCATTTTACGCCATCCGGCGGCCCATTTTTTGGATGAAGCCTCAATTGCTCTATTTGCGAAAATAGGGGCTGCCCATCAATGGCCGATGCAACAATCCGCTATTTTCCGGGCACTTCACCCGGAAGCGACGTTGAGTATGTTAGAGATCCGTTACCGGATGATTTGACGTTTTGCGTTGTGGTCGTTGCAAGGTTCATGGTGCTGTGGCTGGGTCGGGGCTGATTGAGCGAAGCAAACATTTCACGACTGCGGTTGGCCATTCGCTCGAGGCGGAACGTGGCGTTGATTTCACCGGTTTGACACAACGTGTACAACATGGTCACCAGCCGCTGGTAAGATATTGCGATATAGGGTGTCTTCGGATTGAATTTTGGCGAGAATGGATCAGGTGCGGCGGCAAGCGCCGAAATAATTGCCGGCAACTGTGGTTTGCAGGTTAATTCGACGACCTTATGTGTTAATGGATCGCGATAGTAGAGCATGACCGGGAAAGCGGATTTTCCGGCGGCGGCTCCGGACGCCGGAAGGGGGTAATTGATTGTCAAGGCACCGCGCGGACTGATATAAAGCGTTCCCGGTACCAGCACGGGCACATGCCCGATAATGGCAATTTGTGGAAGGCGATGCGATGTAACATAAACCAGCGAGGACGTATCGGCAGGCAATACGGACATAAGGAATCGACCGAAGAACGGTTGCCGATACAGGTGCGAAGAATGAATCTCCGCCAAACCGCGGTAGGCCAATATTTTTAATCCCGGGTCATTGGAACGCAGCAATTTTGAATAAGCCAGCGTGGCATTAACCCGATCTCCGCAGCGGGCAAGATCCCGAATGGCGGTTCTCTGGAAAGGGCTTTTGGAATCAGTGGCATATTTTGCCAGCACAGGAATGGCATCTTCATCGCCGATAAAGCTACCTGCGAGCACCGTGAAGAACCGCACGGCGGACTGGGGAGAATTATAATGCAGACGCAGCATGGGGATAATCGGCCGACCAAGCTGTTCGAGTGCCAGTGCGATTCGATTATCCGGAGCATTGGGATCGCGCAGGGATTTAATAAGTATGGCCGCCTGCTGGGTGGCAAATCCGGGCATATCGCGCTGGAGATACAGCGCCATGACCCGGCGGACAAAACGCGCAGGATGATGACGGTATTTTTTTGGAACCCGCAGACGGATCATCATATCATTCTCGGCAGTGGCAATTGGAGGATAGCCGCCGAAGCGTTCATTAATAATCTGCTCAACCAGGGCACTGATGCGGTAGGAGGGGCTGTAGAGTTCCAGCATGACCGGCAGGCTGTTGGTAACAACTCCCCCACCGAGGATGCGTCCGTTGCGGATTATATCCGCCGGCTTTTTAAGCGAGCCGCCGGCATTAAACGGATTACAGAAAACCGGTCCCATTCCGCGGGCGATTGCATCGGTTTGCACGATTTTACGTATGTGCGTACGCAACGGCACGGGCCAGAGCAGGCCATTTTCCAGATTGGTTGTGGCGGTTCCGGCAAGGGCGGTAACGTAAAGATCAAAATGTGTTCCCGCCGTTGCCATGGCCGGAATGGCACCCTGGACAAATACAGCGGCAACCTGCCGGGAATTTAAAATGCGATTGGGATCATATTGTTCGGTTCCGCGACTTAGATACCCCGCTCCATTTTTAAGCAGGCGGTCGGAAAGAATGCTCCGGATTCCCGGCGGCATTTCGCCGCTGCCGGTATTTGGTAAACCGGCCACCACGCCCCAGCCGCGCACAAGAATCGGGCGCGCATACGCCAAAGCCGCAACGGAGCGTATGGTGCCGCGCAATGCCGGATAAATCGACGGCTTGAGGTGCAAATCCTGCAGGGATACCGGCATTTGCTTTGGTCGTTTGGGCTGATCAGAGCATGCCGCCAAAGCCAACAGGAGTAATCCTGCCAAAGCCGCCGTCACGGGGACATTATTACGTTTCATTATTTTTAACATTTTCAGCACCATTGCCGGCCCGTTATTCCACCGCAAAGCACAGGAGCCAATACGATTAGCATAACGCCGTTTACGCGGGAACGCCAAGGGAAAAATCATCGGAAATTATTAAACTGAATGGGTACCTCCGGAGGTTTTGCCCGCAAGTCGGCGATGACCGCCTGCAGGTCATCTTTTTTCGCGCCGCTGACGCGCAAGGATTCACCCTGAATGCTGACGTTGATTTTCAGGCCCATATCCTTGATTCTTTTTTGCAGCGCCTTGGCGGTTTCACGATCAATGCCGCTTTTCAGTTTAATTTTTTGTCGCACCGTTTTATGGGTTGCGGATTCCAGTTTCTGCTTGTCCAGGCTGCGGGCATCGACCCCGCGTTTGACCATTTTTGAAATCAGCACCTGAATTACCGCATCAAGCTGGGTTTCATCGTCCGCGGTAACGGTTATGAGCTTTTCCTTTTTATCCAGCTCCGAAACCGCCGCCGCGGTACCACGAAAATCAAAACGCGTGGCAATTTCCTTTTGCGCCTGGACAACGGCGTTGTCCAGTTCCTGTAAATTGACCTCGTTTACAATGTCAAATGATGAATCGGCTGCCATAACGAATACTCCTTTATGTAGTGCCAGAACAAGACCCTATCGCTTGTGGAGGCATCGAATCGTATTGCCGCGTTACCAACCACGATATTTAATGATATCCGGCGGCGATGTTTTGCGCTGGAAAAACCGATACATCGGCCCGATGACCGCCGCGATGACCAAGGTCCAGATCACCGCAAGAAGGACATATTTAGCCCACTGCGGGTCTTTAGGCACGGCGATGCGGCCAACCGCAGCACCGTGCGCCGGCAACATTGCCGCCGCTGCCCGACCGATATGATCAAACAGCATCACCGTCGCCACGAAAACACAGCCGGCGCGGATCGCCCGCGGACACCACGCGCGGTGAATTCGCACAATTTGCCAAAGTCCAGGCGTGCTCATGTAATGACCTTATTGAGCGGATAACTGATAAGGCCCGTAGCACCGGCCCGTTTAAGCAACGGAATGATCTCGCGTTCCATCTTCTCTTCCACGATGACTTCCACGGCAATCCAGGAACCGTCCGCCAGAGCCGATATCGTGGGCGATTTTTCCGCCGGCAGAATCTTCAGAACAGCGTCAAGCTTTTCTTTTGGCGCATTGAGTTTAAGACCGATTTTTTCCCGCGCGTTAATGGCCCCCTGAAGCAGCAGCGCGATGTTTTCAATTTTCTCGCGTTTGGCAGGCTCCTGCCAGGCTTTATGATTTGCGATCAGCCGCGTGGTGCTCGTGAGAAGCGTGTCAATAATGCGCAGGTTGTTGGCGCGAATGGATGAACCGGTTTCGGTAATATCAACAATGGCATCCAGCAGGCGGGCTTTGACCTCTGTTGCCCCCCAACTGAATTCCACGCGCACGGGAATATGACGTTCAAGAAAGTATTGTCTGG
>JAJYZY010000108.1 GCA_021799715.1 Planctomycetota bacterium
TCAGCGTTGCACCGGCGTTGCTGTTGCCGGCGGTACTACCCGAATCCGCATTGCCGGCACTGCCGCTGGAATTATCCGTTACCGCGGCGGGCGTATTGAGCGATAAAGCCGCATTTGAATTATCCGTTGGTGCGCCGGCCGGGTTGGTTGCATTGGCCGCGGGTGACGTGGCAGCCGTTTGGTCAAGTGCTGGTGCCGGCATGGACGTTGCCATCTGATCCGCGGGACTCGGCGCGGTCGCGGGCATCGATGTTGCCGTGGTTGCCGGCAGGGAGATAAATCCCGGCTGGGTCTGGGCGGGTTGCGTTAAAGCCGGCGGTACCGGGCTGGATCCGGGCGGATTCGGCGACTCCACCAGCGCGGGCTGCGCACTGGGCAAAGCATTGTTCTCGGCGGTGTTGCTCGATGAGTTATGGAAGGCAAAGTAAATAATGACCAGTACAACGATGACCAGTACGGCGACCAGAGCGACTTTAGCGTCGGTTCGCATGGAAAAACTCCCGCAGGGCGGTTGCGCATGGCTGGAAATTCCGGAAACCCGTCATACTAGCGCCAGCGGCAACCACTTCCTGACCGGTCCAGGCTGACTGACACGCCGCTCCATGCGGCAATACAGTTTCAGCGCCTTATACATTACAACAGAGCAATCAATTCAACAAGGCTCATTGCGCGCTATGTGTTGCGGCCCATATTCCCCTGGTGTTGACACTTTACGGCAGGTTACGTGCAGGTGCCGTTTCATTTTCCGACTCATGATGATGGTGGGCGCAGGACGCATGATCTCCTGGATTGCCCGGTGCCGGAACATTGACCCCCATTGCCGTGACATCATGTATGGATTTGAAGAAAGCCACCGCCGCCACGCCGAAGAGCATCACCACCGCCAGGAAAAACCCAACGCCCAAATGGGCCAGATTATGGACTTTTATGCCCGTATTAATCTGAAGATCCCCAATAACCGGGAAAACCAGCCCCATTAAACCAACAATTGCAAAGCCAAAACCGCCCCAGGTCAAAACCCGGCCCGACATTAATCGGGCGATCATGATCCGGGCATTTTCGCTGAATTTCCGTTTAGCCATCCATTGTCCGAATAAGCCCCCCACCAGCACCTGCATGACCATGGTGCCCAATCCAAAAAACATGCCCGGAACAAAACCAACCCAGACATTGGGCATGTGCGGAGCCAGGGCGGTATACACCAGAATGGCAAACGCCCCGGTACCCCAGCCGGCGATAAATCCATGCACAAGCGGCATCCACCATGGAGCCGACCGCGGGTCCGCTCCGCCTTCGGAATGCAGCATATTGTGCGTGTGCAGCAGATGCCAGATTTTTCCACGCCGTAAAATATAGATACCCGATCCGGCCATCACCGTTCCCACAATGATATAAACGGAATAGTTAAACCAGTCCGCCCCCATCAATGCCATCACGGGCTTGACAAACAGATAAGCCAATTCCGACGCAATGGACCGCTGCACCGTAAATGCCAGCGAAAACAGCATCCCCGCACGCATGCCGCCCTTCCAACTGTAACTGCCGACACTGTAGCTGAACGTGATGGGCCAGGTATGCTCATCCGGGGTGATGCCATGCACCATTCCCAGAAGAAATGCGGTCGCCAGAATGGCCGCCACCGTCATTCCCACGCCCGTGGGATTCCATAAATTTACCGTCGCCAAAAGCATCGGGAACATGATGCCACCTCGCCAAAACATTTTATTTACCGTCGTGCCGGCAGCGCTTCCGCCGGCGAACAATTCCACCAGATATTTCCTTGCGGCCAGGCCTACGACTTCAAAGCCGCATGACGTCGCGCCAGATGCGTTGACAGTTGTCCGTGCGGCACATGCTGCCCGCAAGTATCACATTGATCGGCCTTTTCAAAACAGTCCGCGCACAATAATTCGCCGGTTTTTTCAAATTCAGTCAACCGCAGTTGGTCCGGCTTGGGCATGGTTTTTACCAGTTTCCGCAAACGGGGCATCACCGGCAACGCCGTATGACAACCCGTGCAGGTGGCAAATTCAAGCTGCTTGAGCAGCAGTTCAATTTCGTGGCTGCGATTGGCTGGAATCGTGCCTTTCCCTTCGCACAGCGGGCACAAATGCCCCAGGTACGCATAGACCGCATCACGAATCAATTCGCTTTTGTTTTTCACGCCGGCCAGAAGCTCCGCCAGCTTCGCGTCCACCTTGAACGCCATGACCTGATCCTTCGGCATTTTTCCGTTCGCCTGTTTTTTACGCATCGCATATTCCTTGCAACGGGCCTTTCCGCAACCGATTGTTGATGCCCGATGAATGGATTATACAATGTATAACACTCTTTGCAAGCATGTTATACATTTTTATACGCGGCATGCCCCCGCGCAGCGCCTCCTGATCCGGCGGGACGTGCCACATGCGCCGGAATGAAACCCATGCGGATGGCCCGATAATCTCGATTACCGTGTTGCCGCCGGATGTCCGGGGGGCGGACGAGAATTGTTTGGCGCGATTCGCGGCAGCATCCTGGCCGAAACCGCGAGTTTAACCTTGGCCATCGACGGATCAAGCCGAATTGCGTGGCGATAAAATTTTTCTGCATATTTTAGATGGCCAGCCAGATAACTCACATGCGCCAGTTCCATCCATCCGCCCGCAAAATCGGGCTTGAATTTTAATGCCATGGCGAGGTCGCGCGCCGCCGGAGCATACGCCCGCAACGCCACAAGACAAGTGGCCGAATTTGTCCACGCGTCCACCGCCCCGGGGTCATGCAACAGGTACCAGCCATAATAGTGCAATGCGCGATGAAAGTGTCCGGTAACCATGTACCCGCCGGCCAAATTCAAAACCACCGGCAGCGAATGGCGGTGCATGGCATTGGCCGCCACGAGTTGCCGCATGGCCGGGCCATATTCCTGCCGCTCCAGCAGCGTGGCACCGTACAACGCTTTGACGATAAATGAATTGCGATTGTGGTTATACACATAATGCCAGAGCGTATAATCAAGATCATAAAGTTTGCTTTGATTAAAGGTAACCCAACCCAGCACCACCAGCACTACCGTCGCAACGCCAAGCGTTACGCCCTGCTTCCACTGTCCGGCCCGGTCGGCCGCCGAATAAAGACACTCGCCGGCCAAAACCAGCGGCCCAATGCACGCAAGGTACTGGTAATGGTCCGCGACAAAGCTGTAAAGTTGCGTGTAAAACGTGATAAAACCCAGCACCGGGCCGATGGTAACAAGATAAAACAGCATCGCCGCCATCGGGCCGCGCCCAATGCGATTTTTCAAAATCCACAGCAACGCGAAAACAGCCGCCGCGGCAATCGCCCAGAGATATCCCAGAGCATTCGCAAGTTGCCAGCGCGGATATATCATCAAAAGCGGATGCGGCCAGAACAGCTTGATGATATAGAACCAGAATGCATGTCCGGCAATGAGAATCCGCTGGCCAATGCTGAATCGCCAGTCCGGCCCGTGCGTGCCGACACTGGTATGCTCCACATGAATCGTAACCAGGCCGATGATGAACGCAATGATAAACCAGGGGATCAGATGCAGAATAATTTCCCGGTCACGCCAGCGGTCTTTCCACCAAAGAATCACCAGAATTGCCACCGGCAACGTGCAGATCGCCGTTTTGCTTAATAAACCCAATAAAAACAAAATCGTTGACACAACATAGATCTGATGATTGGAATAACGCTGTTGCGGAATTTCAGAATTTCCCGTCGCTTGATTTTGCGGCCCCACGCCCGCAAATTTCAGAAAACCCAAAAGCGCCAGAAAATAAAAAAAGCCGGAAAGCAGATTTTTTATTTCCGCCACCCAGGCCACCGTTTCCACCTGCACCGGATGAATCGCGAATAATGCCGCCGCCAGCCACGCGGAGCGCAACTCCAGCCGCCGTAGAATCAGCCACAGCAGTATTGCATTGGCAGCCTGAAACAGCACATTCACCAGATGGTACGGCAGAGTTTGCAGGTGCCATATATGGTATTCGATGGATAAGAAACTTAAGGTCATGGGGTAATATTGCGTCTCACCCATGGCCTTGGTGGATAGCCAGAATATTTCAAAGCCCCGCCAGTGATGAATCAGAGGGTTGTTCGTCAGCCACGCCGCGTCATCCCACAGAAATACGCCGCGCCGCAACGGATAATACACCGCCAGCGTCAGCAGCAGCAGGCCGCTGATGGCCAGAATTGTTCTCCATTTTTTACTTACAGATTCAGCTCCCGCCGCAATCGCGGATGCGGGCTTGGTAGTCTTGGCCGAGGTGGGTTTATGTCGCTTCATTCGGAAACCTTATGTCGTGCTATTTGCCCGCATGTTGATTTAACTTTGCCCAGTGCCGCTGCCGCCGTTGCAGCCGCTTGATGATCGCATTCTGGGCCGCGGCCTTCCGGGGATGATGCAGCGCCAGATATGCCGCTGCCAACGCCTGATGCGTTTGAATCCGCCACGGTTCCGGAGCAAAATGCCTGCCCAGCGTGTGATGCTGGAGCCGCAATGCGCGGCCCAGAACTAAAACCGTCTCCAATTGCCTGGCCGCCGCCGCGGGCCGGCCGTGTTGCAGCAGTACCACGCCATAGACAAAATGCCCCTGTCCGAAATCAGGTGACGCCTTCAGCGCCCGCTGAAAATAGGGTATGGCCTTCCGCCATTGTCCCAATCCATTGAGGCTTTGCGCCAGGCCGAACAGAGCCTTGGTGTCTGCGGGTTCGTATTTAATAGCCACAAGAAAATGCCTGGCCGCCCGTCTTGGATGCCCCGCCTTTGCCAGCATCGCGCCCAATTCCGTTTGCAGATCAGCGGAGTGCGGCAATAGCTTAACGCCGTGCGCAAGGTCCAGATATGCCTGCCGCCAATTGCCAACTTTCTCATAGCAGTCAACCAGGTGGGCAATAATCGGCGGTTGCCGCCCCGCTTCCGCCAGGGACCGGCGATAATATGGAATGGCTTTGGCATATTGCCCGAGATGCCTGTACACATCACCGAGATTGGAATTAACAATTAAATTTGTGCCGTGCGACAACTCATTGGCCCGGCGAAACAGCACCAGCGCCGCTGATACATGGCCTTTCCCATATTCATGTACACCCACGCGCTCCATGGCCAGCCAGCAATCCGGATTGCATCGGATGTTATGCGTCCAGACCCGCAAAGGGGGCGTATAAATTTCGCTTTGCGCCCAGGTCATGGCACCCAGAGCCAGCAACACCAATGCCGACACCGCAATGCTCAGCCAATGCCCAATTCGAGCAGCGGCTTCGCCCGAATGGGCAACGGCTTGACCATTTTTTGGCGGTACGGTTTCCGCGGAGTTTTTCTCCGACGTCTTGACGCGCCCAAGTATTCCCGCCACCGACTCGGTTACCAGAACAATAATCCCGATACACGCCAGGTACTGATAATGATCCGCCACAAAAGTATAAACTTCTGTGTAAAATGCGATGAATCCAAGCAAAGGGGAAATCATCAGCCCATAGGCGCATACCGCCACAAATGGCCCGATCCCGATTTTTTTTGATAATCCCAGCAAAACAAATGGAATGGCAAAAGCGGTAATCGGAAACAGCCATTCCCACGCCGCCACATGATTAACATGCCAACGCGGATAAACGGCCATCATCGGCCAGGGCCAGAAGAGCTTAAACGGATAAAACCAAAGATCTTTGCCCGCAATGATAAAATGCTGGGCGATGCTGAATTGAAACCCATGCCCCTTGGCACCGGCCTGCCCATGCTCAATGTGAATGGTCATCAGGGCCGCCAGGAATCCGCAAACCATCCACGGCACCAACAGCAGAATATCCCGCGGTTTGATGTATCCACGCCGCCAGAGCAACACAAACAACAGCACAACGGGAACAATGCAAGCATCCGTTTTTGAGCACAATGCCAGAACAAAACTCACTGTAGCCAAGCCATATAACCGCCATTGACGCCCGGTTAAAAATGGCTCGTTGCCGGATCGCTTGCCCTGCAAATCCGCCAATTTCGTCCATATCAGAACGGCGGGAAACAAAAACAGAGCCGAAAGCAGGCTCTTTTGCTCCACCACCCACCCCACCGTTTCAACTTGCACGGGATGAATCGCCCAGATCGCCGCCGCCATCCATGCGCTGCGTAAATTCAATGCCTGTAAAATTCGCCATAGAAATATGGCATCCACCGCCTGCATGAAAATATTCAACAGGTGATAGCCGAAAGCGTTGCCGCCCCAGATATGCCATTCGAGATTAAACGCGGTAAAAACCATGGGATAATATTGAATGGAATCATGCGGATTAAACCAGATATTCCAAAGGCCCCGCCAATGATGAGCAAAATGATTATGCACTAGCCAACCGCCATCATCCCAGATATACCCCGCCGTATGCAGCGGCCAATAGGCCACCAGTGCCAGCAGCAATAGCGCCACCGCCCCAAGAATATTCTTATGCATCGGGGAGGGTTCGCCAAGGGCTTTCGCCGCGCCGGCCGGGGCATTGGAGGGACTATTGGAATCAGTTGGTAACGACGACCATTCAGACATGGATGCTATTTGAACATAACTTGCCCGGCATGGCAAAGCTTGGCGCTCGTGCTTCTGAATCCCTGAAAAACGTGAGGCCGAAACTTGTAGAGATATGGAATTCGCCAAGCCAACGCGAATTGTGCGGTATTTTTCGGCGGCTTTATCGCGATTAATTGCCGAACTCACATGCGCGATTCGTCAAAATTTATTTCTCATGGTAAAATATTGTAAGTCATTTTATTTTAAACACTTATAAAATCACAACAAAGGCCAATGTGCCGCTTAGAATGCCTTTTGCAACCAACGGCGGTTCGGTGCGTTTGGCCATGGAACATACGTTCTGTTGCAGGAGATTATTATGCGCACCGTGTTAAGGTTATCAGCCATTGGAGCCTTGATTTTCGCCCTTGTATTGATTTCAGCGAGTACAACCTCGGCGCAGACCGCCGGTGGCGGAGGTGGCCCGGGCCAGGGCCGGCGCGGCGGATTCCGCGGTAATCCGCAACGGTTCATGCAGATGATGCAGCAACGCATGCTGGACCGCATTAAAAAGCAGTTGAAGGTCAGCAATGATGTTTGGGCGGTGCTCAAGCCGCGCGTGCAAAAGCTGCAACAAATGGAATTTCAAAATCGCATGTCGCACTTCATGGGCGGCCCGGGTGGACGCCGTTTCGGACCCGGACGCCGGGGACCAGGGATGTTCAATCAAACGGCTAATCCCGTGATGACCGCGGAACAGAACCTGCGCAAAACCCTGCAGGATAAGAATGCCAAACCGTCACAAATAAAGGCGGCTCTGGCGGCTCTAAGCCAGGCGCGTAAAGACGCGAAAATGAAACTGGATGCAGCGCAGAGTGATCTGCGGCAGCTACTGACAATTCGTCAAGAGGCGGTTCTTGTGCTTGACGGCTTGCTTAATTATTAAAACCAGTACCGGCGGGATATTGCGCCGCGGCGAATTTCTTCCGTCAACAACCGACGGCGGAGGATATTTTCGATGTGATTTCGCCGATTTGAAACTTTTTCCCGCGCCGGGACACTAAAACGAAGCAAGCGGATGGTGATGCCGATGGAAGATGTTGCGGAAATTCTGGAAACCAGCGGCGTCATCGACGCGGTCCGGGCGGAAAAGCTGCGCGGTGCGGCGCGCGTGATACCACTGGATGAAGCCATCCGTCAAACCGCGCCTGATCCTGTGACCTTGCGCACGTTGGCCGCTCACTTTGATCAACCATTTATTGAATCTGTGGATGCGGAAGCGTCCCGGGACTTTCTTCAACAGTTCCCGGCGAGAATACTGTTACAGCATCATCTGGTTCCACTGCGGGAAGAAAATGGCTCCGTGCTGGTGGCCACCGGCGATCTCTTTGACACGGCCGGCCTGGATGAACTACGCCTGGCCACGGGGCGCGATGTGCGCGCACTGGTTTGTCCGCGCAACGAAATTGACCGTTGCATCAAGCGTTTGCTTGGCGTCGGTGCCGATACACTTCAATCCCTCGCCAACACCAACGACATTAACGTGGTGGAAACCAACGGCAACGGCCCCGATGAAGGCATGGACCTCACGGTTGCCGCGGAAGACGCATCCATCATCCGTTTTGTCAATCAGGTGCTGGCCGAAGCCTTGGAATTGCGCGCTACCGATGTGCACGTCGAGCCGTTTGAAAATCAACTGCGCGTGCGCTACCGCATTGACGGAGTCCTGCAGGAGGCGAACATCCCCACC
>JAJYZY010000006.1 GCA_021799715.1 Planctomycetota bacterium
GCCGTTAAAACGAGCAATATACGCCATTTTCACGCCCGTTGGCGGAAAAGCTGCGACCGGCATGCCCGGACACACGGGAAAACTCAAATCGTCATATATGATTGTCTATATATGATTTCGCCCTGATGGATTTGAGCATGATGAACATTGGGTTTGACTTTTTTAGCCCTTTGGTTAATAGTATTGCCATGAAGAACGTCTTGTCATGCAGCTTGCCTGTATCAACCGGTGGTGACTATCGGTTTTGGTTTTATTATTTTACCGGCGATGTTCGGCGGGCGGGATGATCTTTGTGCCAACATATGGAATCGATCATAAAAGCCCGCAAAACGCGGGCTTTTTTATTGCCCGGCGGGTGATTTAAATGAAGGAGTATCAGATGAACCAGCGGCTTATGCACAACGTGGATCGTGCGGTGGCGCAATCGCTTGCCGCCCTGGCGTTATCAAACGGAATTCTCGGTGAACTTTCCGGTTTTCCGGAGCATCGTTGGCGATTTTAAGTTAATTCCGGAAACTGCCGGAAATGAAAATGCCGGGGATTCGGACGAAAAGCGGTTGAGGTTTTATGCGGCGCAAAAGCGTCCGCGATTGGAGTGAAAAATGATTGTTGTATTCGAACAGGGCGCGGACAAATCGCGGGTGGATCATGTGGTAGCGCTGATACGGGAAATGGGCCTGCGCGAGCACGTTATTGTCGGCACGGAACGTACCGTTGTGGCGTGCATCGGCGATGAACGAAAAATGGATATTGACCGCGTTGAAAATGTGCCGGGCGTGGAAAAAGTCATGCCGGTGCTGGCACCTTATAAAATGGCATCGCGCGAAGTTAAAAAAGAGCGCTCGGTCGTGGCATTGGGCGGCACTCTCGGTGCCGCTGCCGGCGGAAAAAAAATCGCGTTGATAGCCGGTCCCTGCTCGGTGGAGGACCGTGTGAAATTGCTGGAAGTTGCCCATGCCGTAAAAGAAGCGGGTGCCACCGCCCTGCGCGGCGGGGCGTTTAAGCCGCGCACCAGTCCCTACGCTTTCCAGGGCATGGGGGAAAAGGGCTTGGAAATCCTGGCCGAGGCTCGCACGCAAACCGGACTGGCCGTGGTAACGGAAGTCATGTCCATTGAACAAGTGCCGCTGGTTGCACGGTATGCGGACGTGTTTCAGGTCGGGGCCAGAAACATGCAGAATTATAATCTGCTCTGGGCGGTGGGGGAGCAGAAAAAGCCGGTGTTGCTCAAACGTGGTCTAAGTGCCACGCTGGAAGAGTTTATGCTGGCCGCGGAATATGTCATGTCGCGCGGCAACAGCGATGTTATTCTCTGCGAACGGGGCATCCGCACCTTTGAATCCTACTGCCGCAACACACTGCCGCTGGCGATTGTTCCGGAAGTGCATCGCATCAGCCATCTGCCGATTGTCGTTGATCCGTCCCAGGGCACGGGCCATGCACATCTGGTTCCGGACATGTGCCGCGCCGCCGTTGCCTGTGGTGCCGATGGCCTTATTATTGAATGCCACAGCGACCCCGAGCACGCATTAACCGATGGCGCACAATCGATCACACCCGATGGCTTGAAATCGTTGATGGTTTCCCTGAAAAAAATTGCCACCGCCGTGGATCGGGAAATCTGATCGTCGCGCGCCCGGCGGCATGATGGCGCGGATTGCCGCGCGGGGTTGGCATTAACCGCGTTGCGGTGAAAAGGTGTACTTGAACCAGTCAATGTCAACAAAGCCCGCCTCGGCTTGGTCGTGGAGGCGGAAAAGTTAAATTTGTGCCAGCTTCAGCGTACAACGCTGGCCATGGCGCGACGCTTGCGTCACATTCACCGGGGAGCGATTCGTTGCGGTTATGGCGGAGAAGATCGTTGTAAAATCGGTTTCATCAGTCCTCGCTGCGGTTTGGTCCATCGACGGAATATTCGTCTCGATGGCCGCGTGGGTGATTTCCGCCCAGATATTCAGATCGTGGAAGGTGCCGCGCGCGGCCATAAGGCATAAAACGGTGCGGCAAATCGGGGCGGCGGAGCAATTGGACGGACCGGTTAATAGAAAATCAAATGAACCGGCTACGGCGGTTGAAATTCTGCCGGTTGCAATCCAATGATACGCCCGGATGATTGCAATCATCGCCGGCGCATCGGATTCGGCATACGTAATCAATGGGCCTCGTATGCCGAAAGCGATGGATAGTTCGGCCGGCAGCGTGCTTGGTAGCGTGCGACGAAATGCAGCCGGACTGGCGAATTTGCCGCCATCCTCCCGTCGCGATTGCTGAAATATCCGATCGTCTTCCAGACAGCCATAGCGCGTGCCGATGAAAAGTCCCATGTTTTCCCGCTGTTGCATGGGAACATCCCGTAACAGCAAAGCGGCAAGCCCATGGGCTTGCGTGGAAATCATATTGCTTTCCCGGCCTTCCAATGGAGTTGGATCGGAAAGTTGTGGCGCTGGAACGTCAATGGGATGTTTGCCGGCGCAATAAATCGGGCCTGTGCCATCGCGTGCCAACATAGCATGTACATATATGGAAGTCATTATTTTATTGCCCCGCGCCCGCATCCATGCCGCACATAATAACGGCATTCAAGCCGCCAAAACCGCTTGCCGTCTTCACAATCCGCTTTAGAGGCCGGGCGGCCGGGGCGTTGTGAACAAAATTCAGCTCCGGCCATTGCGGATTTTCCAGGCCGGTAATTGCCGGCACCACCTGCTTGTGCAGCATCCACGCCACCATCGCGGTTTCTATGACTCCGCTGGCGCCAAGCGTATGGCCCAGAAGCCCTTTGATGCCGGTCAAGCATGGATAGTGGTTAAATATTGTACGCATTGCCAGTGCCTCCATCGCATCGTTGTAGGCGGTTCCGGTGCCGTGCAGAACCACCGCGTCAATGCTGCTTGCCTCAACGCCGGAAATCGCGGATTTTAATGCCCGCATCAGGCCCGAGGCCTCTTTATCCGGCGCGGTAAGATGGGCCGCATCACCGGCAATTCCCCAGCCTTCCAGCTCAACACTTGGTCCGGCGTCGGCGGGCGAAACAATGTCGCCGCGCGTCACCAGACACGCTGCCGCCGCGGATCCCAACACCAGTCCGTCACGTTGCCGATCAAAAGGACGGCAACCGCTTTTTGTTATTGCTTTTAGCGCGTTGAAACCATCGCGAATAAACCCATCGGCAATGTCGGCACCGCACACGACCATCCGCATCGCCTCTCCGGCTTGTATTATCATGGCCGCTTCGATAATTGCCGTCAGCCCGGAACTGCATGCGGTGGAGACGAGCAGGTGTGGTCCGCCTAAGGCATATCGCGTCTTAACTATCTGCAACTGTTCCGACAGCAATGGTGGAGGCTTTGAGTTTAACTGATCGCCAGCTCCGTTTAGCCAGTTTTCCACCGGCCGCATATCCCCTTTGGTGGTCGCCAGAATCAATCCGCACCCTTTACGCTCTTGCAGAGGTGGCAATGCCGGTGTGATCGCCTGATTTATCAATGTATGCCACAAATTAACATCGCATGGAGCCTCGGACTGTACCCCAGGCACCTTACCGGAAAGCCATGCCTGGAAAATATCTTCCACCGTGGCATGTCGTGCGGTAGCTGCGCCAAAACGGGAGAGACGAATTGTTGGGTATTGCCGGATGGTCATCGCCCATAAGTGTAATTGATTTGTTAGGATTCGTCGCCGCACGTAAAATCTAAAATCGCGTCGGGACAGATTCCTGGTGCGGTTGGTGGAAGAACCGTTCGTGGTATGGTGCGGCAACATGGCCGGGAATATTGAAACTCCAGTGGCAGAATCGGTTCCGCGTCGGGCGGTGACCCTGCGCGTGGTTTTGCGAACCACTCAGGTGTTGTCCTGGTTTGCTTTTTATCTCTTTATATTAACGATTATTTTGGGGCCATTTCTCTGGGTTTGGTGCCGACTTTTCGACCCGCAGCGACGCAGTGTGCGTAAATTCGTACGCATGTTTTACCGTCAAGGCATGCGCGGCTACTGCGGTAAAAATATGCGGATCAAGGATTTTAACTGGTCGGCAATTTCCGGCCCTTGCATCTTAATCGCCAATCACCAGTCCGCGATCGACATTCTCCTGATGTTTCAACTTCCGCCCGACGGACTATGCTGGTCCAAAGATTGGCCGTTTCACCAGCCGTTGCTGGGGTGGTTGATGTCGCTAAGCGGACATTTGCATGTTGAGCAGCCCGATATTTTGGATCGGGCCATGGACGCTTTGCGACAGGGACAAAGTTTATACGTATTTCCCGAAGGCACACGATCGCGATCTTTAAAACTCGGACGCTTCCATGAAGGAGCATTTCTTCTGGCTTGCGCGGCGAATGTGCCGGTTGTCCCCGTCGCAATTCACGGCAGCGGTGATTGCATGCCTCCGGGACAAATAGCGGTATTTGATGTGCCGCTGCTGGTTGAACCTCTCGGCATTTTATATCCGGATACTGCCGTTGCGCATCCGCAGCGCGAACTCAGACGTCGCGTACGCGACATGATCGTTGCGGCATTGGCCCGCGGCCCCAATCATACCGAACAAGATCGTGCGGAACTGGCCGGAATCTCCGGACCTGCAGGTGACCCGGCGGCGAAGCCTGAATTCGGCACGACGGGAGAAAATTGCCGTGGCTGAAAATCTTGCCGGTAATATTCCGCACACAGGCCCCATGCGCTGGCTTGATTTTGTGTATTCCCAGCCGGATGG
Organism: Planctomycetota bacterium; assembly: GCA_021799715.1. The sequence continues at coordinate 4,709 of JAJYZY010000006.1, forward strand.
GTGGATTATCGGGCAACAACGCATCGAAACGGATCACCCATTTCTTATGCATGGCCAATTGCCGCCTTCCGCATTGATCGAATATATCGCGCAAACCGCCGCGGCGGGCGGAGCCGGCATGCGTGCCGGAATTGCCACAGATTGCCCTGTTTCGGGTATGTTGATGGCCCTGCGCGATGTCCGATTTTTTGCCGCGGCTCGCGCAGGGGATATGCTGGTTGTGCGTGTGCGTGTGACGCATCGCATGGGTAATATGTTCCGATGTGACGGCCAAGCGTATTGCCGCGACGCCTTGATCTGTGAAGGCTGTTTTTCATTTATCATTCACAGCGGTGTGAAACTTTAGTGGAGTATTCATGACCCCAACCGAGCGGAAGCTTATTAACGTACTGAAAGATGGCCTGAAATTACGCCTGGATATCGCCTTGATTCAACCTGATACCGTGATATTTGGGAAAAATGGCCTGGGTTTGGATTCCGTGGATGTACTGGAAATAGCTGTTCTGGTCGACAAGCATTTTGGCGTGCAGTTGCAGGATCAGAATGATGAGGTGCGCACGGCTCTGGGCAGCATCGCATCTTTGGCAAACTATATTGACCGCCACAGTTCGCCGGGGGAGCAGGCCTGAGGAGAATCACACATTGGAACCCGAAAAATATATTTTTGCCATCGGTTCCCGTGCCCAGATCCTGCCCCCCAAAAGCGTCTTGATTTCCGGCCGGATCGGCGCGATTGCCACGCAGGCCCGGTTCCCGGCTGACCATACCGGCTTTCAGGGGCACTTTCCTGACAATGCGCTGTTGCCTGGATTTTTACACATTGAACTGGTGCTGGATATACTGCGGCACTATTTCCCTAGTGTTGAACTTGCCGCAGTGCAAATCGCTAAATTCATCGTTCCGGTTCTCCCGGAACAGCTTCTGGATGTCAGGATCAATATTGAAATGGATGCAATGGTCACGGCCCAGGTTCACGTTGCCTCCACAGTGGTTTCCGTATTGGAATTGCGGGTATCCGGTGTGGTTTGCGGGACGGACCAGAAATCGTAAAAGTTCCCCCACTGATACGGGTATTCCCTTAGGAGTTTTTCAAGGTCAGCGGCATAATCCTTTGCCGCTTGTTGAATCAATTCTTCGCGTGACAGGCCCCCCTGCGGGTCATAACAGCGGGGTTCTGAAACAAACATGCGGTATTGGCGGGCGCTTTGGCGGAGCGTAAAAGCGGTCACCACCGCCGCGTTGCCCGCCACGGCCGCCGTAAATGGTCCGGCTGGCAGGCTGACGGTATCCCCTAACAACCGTACTTGAACTGTCCGCCCGCCCATTGCCCGATCCGCTCGTATGCCCACATATTGCCGCTTTCGCAGGGCGGCCATGATCTGCAAGCCCGCGGCCAAAGGGTCGGTGGAATTGATAAACTTCATGCCCTCCAGCATTTTCCATTGATCGTGATGGAACTTTTCCGTGCTGTCGCTGAAGTCCCGGTACATGACAAAGTGCATTTTCCCCGGTTCCACGTATGTCCGTAACCAGGGCGCGGCGATTTCCAGGGCACCGAAGTGCGCGGTGAGAATCAAAAGCCCGCGATCAAGCTCCAAGGCTCGCTTCAGTCGGTCGCGGTGATCTGACTTGACGGTTATTCCGGCGTCCGCGGCGGAAAGCGCGACGCTCCGATCCAGCAGAAGCACGCCAAACATCCTTAGTTGCTGATAACTGTGCCAACAGAGTCGCCAACTGCCGTGAACGGCTTTCACGCGACTTAGAAATTCCATGCTGGCCCGCCTTGCGGGCTTATTTACCAACCAAAATCCGGCGGCGACAATTGCCACAACAAGATAGCCCAATGCGGGCAATCGCCGGCCCAGAAAGAGCATAAACATATTGCCCCGATATCCGAAGCGATGTTTCGCTCGAATGGTTGGTTTGGCAGATTCAGGCACCGGAGTGTTTATCATCATGGCAGTGTAACATACCATTGGCCGCACGCGACAGCCCGCAATACGGGTCGCTTGTGATACCCGCCCGGCGGTTATGGCCATGTAGGCAAAATTCCGCCGGCACTGGCGATTTCCAATCATAACCGTTACAAAAGGTGGTGAGGAATTCATTGGTATTGGTAAAGAATCATGGCATTTGAATTTATAAAGAAGGCACTGGGGCAAAGCGTTGAAAAATTACGCACTGGCTTAAGCCGCACGCGCGATGCGCTGGTCGGGTCTTTGCGCACGCTTTTAACTGGTCGTAAGCTCGATCAACAACTGCTGGATGAGCTGCGGCAGCGGCTGATTACCGCGGACCTCGGTGTGGTGGCCACGGATCATATCATGACGGAATTAAATACGGCCTGGAAACAGGGTCGCGTGCAATCCGGTGATGAAGTATTGGCCTTTCTGAAAGAGGATATGCGGGCCTATTGGCCAGTGGAATCACGGTCGCTGAAGATGGCATCGTCCGGCCCCACGGTCATTCTGGTAACAGGTATCAACGGCGCGGGCAAAACCACCAGTATTGCCAAGCTGGGGCAATATCTGAAAAATCAGAATAAAACCGTCATGGTAGCCGCGTGTGATACGTTCCGCGCTGCTGCGGTTGATCAGTTGTCGATCTGGGCCGGCCGTATCGGCGTGGAGATTGTCAAACATCAAATGGGCAGCGATCCGGCGGCGGTGGCGTTTGACGCCTGTAATGCGGCGGTGGCTCGCAAAGTCGATGTGCTGATTATTGACACGGCCGGCCGCCTGCATACGCAGGACCATTTAATGCGGGAACTGCAAAAAATTCGCCGTGTGATCCAGAAAATTATTCCCGCGGCCCCCCATGAATCACTGCTGGTTCTGGATGCCACCATCGGCCAGAACGCCATCAGACAGGCCGAAGAATTCACAAAATCAGTCGAATTAACCGGCATATTTTTAGCCAAGCTTGACGGCACCGCGAAAGGCGGCATCGTCGTGGCCATTCGTCGGCAGTTAAATCTGCCGGTGAAATTTGTCGGCCTAGGTGAAACGCCCGATGATATCGCCCCATTTAATCCGGACGAATTTGTGGAAGCTCTTTTCGCCACGCAGTAATACCAATCGCACATTGGATGGGATGTTTCTTATCGGTTAAATCCGCCGTGGAACGCCTCGCTGCTGGCTTTGCCGCGCCCTTGGCATATTAACGAACGGTAGGGGTGATAAGCCGGCCCATTTTTAGCACTTATTTCTGCCTATGCGTTAAGCGGAAGGTTAAATCGGTTAAATATATACTATTGTGTTATAATTGCATTTTTATAGGCCCAATATGGGCTTAAGAAAAATTCTGAGATTCTACTTGACAAAACAGTTTAACCGGTTAAACTAATAATCAGGTTGTAGCTTTCGCTACCCAATTTTTTTATTTAAGGAGAGTATCATGAGTCGTTTCACACCACATCGTTCCTGGATCGTGCAATCAGCAATGGTGGCAGGAATAACAGCTTTGGGCGTGACTGGTTCGGCTGCCCATGCATCGCTTCTCGCAACTGATAATGCGGGTAACTACCAAGGTAGCGGTGGAACCACAAACGTATGGACCAATTCCAGCAATCCCAGCCCCTTGTCTCCCACGGAACCCAACGGTGGCACGGGCTTCGGTGCGTGGACCATTTCCAATCAGCAGAGTGCCACCCCGCCCTACAATGGGTCGGGACTTACAACCTTTAATACATCCAATCCGATCAACACGAACGGCAATTTCTGGTACATGTACGCCAACGGCGGGTCCGCCACCGCCCGCACGGATGCCTATCGGGCTTTCACTGGATCTCTTAGTGCGGGGCAATCATTCAGCGTGGCGCTGCAAACCCAGGGGGTTGGTGCCAGTGCAGCCAACGGCCTTCCCAGTCTTGGCTTTTCATTGGACTCGGGTTCGGGTCCATCGCTTACCGCCGGAAGCGTGAGTGTAACTTCCGCAGGCACCGGTCCAACATCGGCCACAAATTACGTCGACGCAAACGCACTATTCTCATTGAGCTTCAATGAACTGGGGCCTGCAGGTAATACCAACTCCAATCTGACCGGCTACAATGGCGTCTCCAACACATCAAGCTCTGGCTATGTTGTTGAAGTGAACATTGCGGCCGGCGGCACAACAACGTCATCATTGCTTAGCGCGGTCACCAGCCCGGCCGGTGCCAATAGTTCAAGCTATCCGGCCGGTTCGGGTGAATTTGAGCTTAACGCCGGTCTTTCCGCCAACTTTACACTCGGGGCCGGAAACAGCTATACACTGACTTTAACTCCGGTCGGCTCAACCACGGAAATCCAGAAGTACAGCGGTACTCTTGGCGCTGGCAGTATCAACGGAGCGGATATTTTTGACCAGAGCACCTACCAAAATGGGAATTTCAACAGCCTGGCCATTACCGCCGTGCCCGAACCAGCCACCATTGGTTTGTTCATCGCGGCTGGGGCAGGATTGCTTTTGGTCCGCCGGCGGCGTACCGCTTGAATTTGAAATGTGAGATTTTGATATCTGACATTTTCGTCGTGTGATTGCCTGACCCGCAAGCGGATACCGCGTGAAGCGCCGGCTGCAATGGTTCGGTAATTTGTCTGAACTTTTCGAATTACCCAGTGGCAGGGCTTATTGGTTTTGGAGATTATGTATGGCGGCCAAACTCATAGGTTCTGCTCAACACCGCCTCCGACGCCACCGCTTGTTTATCGGTGCGGCTGTCGCAGGCATGGTCGGATGGGTGACGGCTCACGGCGGCGTGGCCGCCGCCGTGAGCCTGTCCGACAATGCTGCTAATGTGGCCTACGCCAACGGCACCTGGGCCAATAACAGCAATGGCGGTACTGGCTTTGGGCCTTGGTATCAAGGCCCCACTGGATCGGGAGTGGGGCAAAACGCAACCTGGGGCTTTGATACGGAATCCGCCGGCAATATTTTTGGCACTTCCGCCTCACCCAATATCAATTCCAGTGGCGTGGCCTGGACGCTCTGGTCACAAAACGGTACAGGTTCTGATCCGGCAATTCCAACCGCTTATCGCAGTTTCAATTACCCGTTGGTTTCCGGTGCCACTTTCTCCATCAGCATGGCCACCGATGCCATCGGTTCACAAGGCGCTGAGGGCTTTCAGCTTCAAAGTTACGATCCCACCACCGGCTATGCCACACCAATAATGGAAGTTGCGGCATTTGCATCCGGCAGCTATTACAGTGTCAGCTATGGCGGTTATACTTCCTCTTCACTTGGATTTTCCAATTCTTTCGCCACCGGGATAAAGTCAATTCATGATGGCAGCAGCAATGGCAACAATGGCAATGGATTGACCATTACGGTTGATCTGACGGCACCATCCACCGCCTCCATTACACTAACGCCCTTGGCGGCGGCTCAGGGCGGCGCGGAAACATTTACCAATCTGGCTTTAAATTCCGATGCCATCAATCAACTCATGCTCTTTAACGACAATCTCGGAAGTTCCGCCCAGAATGCGTATTTCAACAATCTGCTGGTTTCCGACCCAGTGGCTGTCCCGGAGCCGGCGGCGCTGTTATTGCTGGCTTGCGGCTTGTCGGCGTTGGCGCTATTTCAAAAACGCGGAAAGAGATGTGTGGAACGCCGATTAACCGCAGTTTACAAGGATAAATTGGAGAGAAAGGGAATATGACAATTCCATCGGCACATTTCAACGCCTTGCGCCATGCCAATAAATGGTCATTTAGTGCATTGCTGGCCACGGCGGCATGTGCCGCCACCGTGGCAATTGTGCCCGCAGCCCAGGCGCAAAGCAGTGCCTACGCGCCGCCGGCGATTCTGGATTATTTCGGCGGCACATGGCAAACTATCGCCAATCGCATGCCAGACGTGTTTGGTGCCGGTTATGGCTCATTACTCACACCACCGCCCACCCGGGCGGATTCCGGCAATGCTTCCGTTGGCTATGATGTTTACAATCGCTTCGATCTTGGCACCGCCAACGATCCCACCGCATACGGCACGATTAATGGATATGAAAATCTGGTGAATGCTGTGCATAATATGGGTGGGTATATTTATATTGATTATTCTCTTGGCCATAACGGCTTTTCGCAGTGGGGTACCACGGACGGCAATGGTAATTCCTTCGCGGATGCCGGTGGATATCCCGGCTTTGTCTTAAGCAACTCCAGCAGTTCCTATGGTGATTTTAACAATCCCAGCGATACCGGCACACAAACCGCACAATTGTCCGGCTTGATCAACATCAATTTCAATGAAAATTATCAATACATCCGCATCCCCACCACGGCGGGGAATGTCAATAATATTCCAGCCGGCACGACGCCCGCGTTTGGCCGTTTGGCCAATGTGCCCATGCCCGCCAACCAGCAATTTTATCCGCAACCTGGCTACAACACGCAAAGCATCACCAACCCGGACACCGGCCAAAGCGGCATTCTGGTGAACTCATTTAATCCGGATAATCCGCAGGGTGGGTCGCCAACGCTGCAAAATGATACCGGCTATCTGATGGATAATGTGCAGTGGATGATTCAGACACTCGGAGTTGACGGCTTCCGATTAGATGCCGTGAAGAATATGGAATACTCCACCATTCTCCCTTACTTTAATCAGGCGGTGACCCAGGCCAGCACGCATACATATCTGAACGGTCAGCAGGAGCAGATATATTCCTTCGGTGAATATTATGACAGCAATATTCCACAGGGAGCGGGCGATCCGATTGATCCGGCCGCCAATATGAACGCCCTGAATTTTCCACTGTTTTTTGCGATGCAAAGCAATCTGACCGGTGATGGGCTGACCAATAATTGGAACAATATTGTCAGCGCTTCCTATCTGGTCAACAACGGCGGCGTGGATTTTGTGCAGAGCCAGGATAATGGTGCTCCATACTTAAGCAACGTGGCGTATGCCTATGAACTCATGATGCCCGGTCAGGCCATCGTGTATTACAACGGCAATGGCACCGCTTTTGACAACGGCACGCAGAGTTTCCCGCAAAATGGGCGGGAAGATGCGCTGGGGGGAGTTTATGGCAATCAGATGGCCAATAATTCCCTGGCCACTTACAACACTGCCGGTCAAACCATGACCGTCACACATCTCAATGAGATCAGCGGACTGGTGGACTTGCGCAACCGTTACAGCACCGGCAATGTGATCCAACGCTATATCAGCCAGAACAATTACGCCTTTGAACGTCAGGATTCCGCCCTGGTGCTGCTGAATAACCAAACCGGTGGTGGTAATTTTTCCACCACGCTGCAAACGTCCTTCAACCCGGCCAACGTGCCGTATCTGGTTGAATTAACCGGCAATGCCGCCGCCAATGGATTGCCGCAAGTGCTGCAAGTACAATCCAATGGCACGGTCAATGTGACTTTCTCCAATAATACCAACTCCGGCGGGACATTCACCGGGCAGGGTGATTTAATTTACGGTCCGGCCACTCCCATCGGCACCATGACCATCACCAACGCCGCGGGACAGATTCCGGGTAATGCACCGGCCGCCAGTGATCCAAATATCGTCGCGAACAACGGCAGCAATACCGTCACCAATGTGGCGGTGGTTAAAGGGCCGCAATTTCAGATTCAACTGCAAACCCAGCCGGTAAATCTGCTCGGTAGTTTGCCGGATCCCAACGCTGGAGGGGATAACGCCATATTCAAAATCAATGGCGGCATCGCGGTTAATGGCCAGAGTTTCGTCAGTACCACACCCAACAGTATCGGATACGGGTACTTGGAATTTCAAAATGCCAGTCCGCTGGTCGGTGGTGGTACCGGCTTGTATACGGAAACCGTGAATACCAGTTCCCTGCCGCAGGGTTATGACAATATCGAAGTTATAGCCTTTCGGCATCGCACCGGTGCCGATGCGCCACCGGTATATACCGATTGGACACAAACCATATATGTTGATACTTCCGCGCCTGTTTCCCAGGTCATGAGTTTTGATCCGGTAACCCACGGTGTCAATCAGAATCGCAATCTCGTCGTGCAATCCGTAGATGGTCTGGCGAATAATATTCATGTGTTTTTTGATCTTGGCAGTGCGGTAACCAATAGTCAGATTCTCGCCATGATCGGCACGTCCAATCAGGCCACGCAAACCGATACCAATCAATGGACCATGGAAGCACAAGGGCTTACCAGCGGCAATCATGTGGCAACGGTTGTGACATACAAACCCGACGGTACGTATAACATTCAGCGTTTTGCGGGGTTGTACACTTCCACCATATACGGGCAAGGGTTGGGCGATTTGAATTTTAACGGCCTTTATAACGTGGCGGATGTGAATACATTTGCGGCATTGCTTGCCAGCAACAATACAGAATTCAATCCGGCGGCAGATTATCTGGGAACCGGCGTGATCACCACACAGGACCTGATTCTTTTCGGCCAAACGTTAATGCAGAAAGATGCCAGCAGTCAGACCATGGCGGCTTATGACAATCTACTGCAGCAATATACCGGCACAACTAATTTAGCCGCGCTGCTTGCGGCATCACCGGTGCCTGAACCGGCGGCGGGAATTCTGCTGCTGGCTGGAATGCCATTGATATTCATGCGGCGGCGTCGCCGTCATGACAATAGGACAACGTGTCCCCAGGCGGCCTGATATTTACAAGGAGGTTCTTTATGAACCGGAGAAAAGGCTTTACGCTCATTGAACTGCTGGTGGTCATCAGCATTATCGCGCTGTTAATCGCCCTACTTCTGCCGGCACTGGCCCGAGCGAAGCAACTGGCGGATTCCATTGTTTGCCTGTCAAACGTGCGGCAATTGGGTTTGGCGGAAAACATGTTCGCCAATGAGCACAAGGGGTTGGTGCAGCCGGATACCGACAGCAGCATTATGCAATACACTGAAACGCCCGATCCGGATCACACCATGTTTGCGTATCGCTACAGCACGTATGATCAGGCCACTGGACAATATGTGCCGTTGGGAAAGGCGGTGTTGAAAGACTGGGCCAGCGCGCTGGTGCCTTACCTTGGTGGCCAGGAGAACCAGAGCTTCATGAATTTTGGTGTCAATGGGGCGGGTTCCAAAGTGTTTTTATGTCCCAGCGATCCCACGATCAACGATCAATACCCCGGATACCAGTTGTTTAACAACGTCGAAACCGGTCAGAATGGCAACACGCAACCGGCACCCGCCGGCTATTCTGGTTACTTTCAGGGTTACTATCCGGTTTCATACGGAATTAACGCGGATATCGCTTCGGCCAATTACAACGGCCAATATGCGGCGTTCAATCCTAATTGGGCCTTTCAAATTTCATCAGGCTCAACGTCCTCCAGCGCGCCGACCGCCGCCGCGGGTTGTAAGCTCTCTGCTGTAGCAAACCCGTCCAGCACGCTGATGTTTGGTGATTGCGGCGTGCGGCCCAATCCGGGTGGCTTGGATGCCCAAGCAAGCAATGGTCTATTCTACTGTGATGAAACCTATTATACCTCCGCTTACACCTTTGCCGCGGCGTTGCCGGCGGGCGTGAATGTGGAAACCTTGCAGGCGGTTGCCGATGACGCCGCGTTGCGGGATCGCATCCCCCTGGCCCCGGATGTTCTGCCTCTGCCGGTTGGCGATCCGGGCGGCAATAACATGGGTTGGGTCCGGCACGGCACCACGATCAACTTGGCGTTTGTGGATGGCCATGCCGAAGAAGTCAGCCCCAGTGATTTTCATAACATTTTTGTTGATCCGCACTGATCTCTCCACTGATTGATGCAGTAGGCTTACGACGGCCGCGAATCATAAATTTGCGGCCGTCTCTTTTTTATTCCCGCTTAAAGTGTTCATCAGCATTATTTCGCGGTACAACATCGCGTAATTCCCGCATGGCCGCAATCAGTTGATCGATTTGCCCATCGGTATGGCTGGACATCAAGCTGATTCGCAGGCGTGCAGTATTGGTTGAAATCGTCGGCCGATTCTTGTTGTACATCAGCGGCGGATATGTCGCCGTAAAGCTGGAATTCGCGGGATTCGGCCAGGCTTGTTAAGCGGCTTGCGGATAACGCGGCGTGTTGCGCGGTATTGCCGCGTGCCAAAAGGTCAGCTTCCCAGTTGGCAACGTTACTGGCTCAACGGCGTGCCAGCGGCCAACGTATGGCATTGCAGCAGGCCGCGAGGTACTAAGTTTTCCGGGCGTGGCAATAAATCCGGGCGGCCCCCAGCAGTGCGGATTTCTAACACCAACCATTCTATCAGCGAAGGCATTTACACCGTTGATTTTTCCGGCTGCCCGGAAAAATTGCCACGCCCAGTTTTCCCTTGAGTTGGCGTCGCAAGCTACGGGGGATCCCGATGTTGATCGGGATCCCACCCGCCCCCGTACGTCCACCGGTTCGCGCGGCTCTCCTCCCTCCGGCCGAGCCGCAAATTCACGGAGTTGATCCCGGCGCGTAAGCGAATGCATTAACCGTCAGATCATATTCCAATGCGGGAATGTTCACGTGTTCAAAATCCATACGCATAAGGGGCGTGGCAGTAAATCCGGGCAGGCCTCTGCAGCGTGAGTTTCCGGGACAAACCATCCCCTGCCGGACCAGTGAAAAAACAGTTACGCCGGCGTCGTGCAGCTGCGCGGTGGAAACCCGCGGCCGGTTGGATCGGGTTGCAAACGAAAACACAAATGATGCACAGTTACTTAACGACGGCATTTACACCGTCGATTTTGCCTTCTGCCCGGAAAAATTGCCGCGCCCGCAAAAGTGGCCTCAGAAATGGGGGCTGGACAGGCGGCAACACTCTGGAGTAGAGTATCGTCATCGAGTCACAAAGAACTGTTGCCGAGGAACACTACCATGGCTTTTAGTCCAGCACACGCGAGGCAGAGAATTCGTTGGTTCGCCACCCTGTGTGCCATGATGGGTTGTTGTTCAACCATCCCCACTTCAGTCACAGCGGCGGCGGTTGCCCGGAAAATTGCCAATCCGGGTGCCGTTCAACTCGCCTTCAACCCGGCCAGGTATTCCCACGCTATTGGCGAATTGATGTCATCAAACTGGCAATCGCAATACCACGCCCAACTCGCGGCGGAAAAGGCCTTTGCCGGAGAATTGCAAATAATAACCAACGTGCCTGATCCCGAAGAAACAGCGAGGCTGGTCCATGCCCTTAAGTTCCAGGTTTCGCTGCTGCGTTTTGCCTTGGACATTCGATTTACGCCACTGGCCCAGAAACTGGCCTTGACAAAATTCTGGCTAAGCGATGCCCATGCGCCCTTGCTGGCCGGCGTGCTTTCGCATAACGCTATTGAGCAAATTGCCGGCCTTAACGGCATCAAACTCATTCCGGGTTGGCAGATCGATGATTTGCTGGGATTCAGGCTCTCGGATTTTGCAAGTTCCAATCCGCATGTGGTTTCGGCCTTTTGCAACGCACTGGCCGCCCGACCACCGAGTCCGGAATTGGTGCATGTTACCGCTCGGTTATACCTTCAGTTAAAACATTTCTGGCCGCGCGTCTGGGTCAACGCCATGGGCAAAGAATATTACGCCGCGGTATTTGCCCCGCGCCATCGGGTTCGGGAGACCAATCTCCTGTCACTATTATTCGTTAAATGGACAACCCCGGCTGCGCAATCGCTCGTCGCCGGAGCGATAGCCAGGCCGAATTTTGCGGTCCTTCGGCCGCTGAGGGATGTCCGAACCGTCGGCGACTGTACCCGCCTTCTTGTTTCACTCCGGGCAAGACATCTGATTCCAGCGCTGGTGATTATGCTCCGCGAGCCCTTCACCGGAGCTTCTATTAATCAACCCGGCGCGTATTTTGATTCCCGCACCGGAGCACTATATGTTCTGGTCCGGCTCCTGGGGAAGAATGTCGGGACCTATCATTTCCAGAGCGTGAGCAATAACTGGGGCAGCCCTTACGCTCCGGTCTGGTGTGTTGATTCCCGTAACGACCAAAGAAAAGATATTGCCCGGATCATCAGGTGGTGCCAGTCGCATGGAGTAATCACCGGTGCCGCTCCTTCGGCGATGCTTGTTCCGGTGCCGCCCGACGTGCGGGAGCTGCGCGAAACAATTACCGCCGCGGACTTGCGGATTCGGCAAAGTCTCGACGGCGTGGCATCCAGCCGATTCCAAGTGCGGAGGCACGCTGGCAAGGCTCTGGCCGATGCGATTCGGATGCAAACTCGCGCGGTCATACTGGCTGGAACACGGGGATTTTGGCAGGCTACCTGGCCATTGTTACAGTTTGAATATGGCCTGACGCGCTTTGCCATTATGGCTTTGCAGGCACCGCCTGCCGTGCGCAAGGTGGAACTGCACTGGTGCTTTGTGCCCGCGAACCGGCAGCTTGCGGCATACTCGTTTGTACATGATTATTTTCTGCTTTCCCAAACCGCCGACCGTCTTTCGCATCGGCACAATGATCCTGTGGCCATGCGGCTTTTGGCGCACTTATTGAATTCACGATCGCAATATGTTTTCCTCCATGCGGCTCTGGCATATTACCACTTTGTCCCAACGCCGCGGATGGTCCATAAGCTTTACAGCGGATGCGTGCCGGGTGAATTTTCCTTTGACTTTCATCCGCCAACACCAGTCGTGCTGTTGGGGCAAAAAATTGTGCTGAATTCCAAACCGTTGCCGATCATGCATTTTCACGCGGTTGACGCCGCGATCTTGACCCATTGGAAACCGCCGGCGGTCAAGCGGTTGTTGGTGGAAACCCTGGCTAAGTGGGTTATCGACGGTCGAAAAATGAAATACTGTCCCGTCAATGGCCAAGCCCGCAGTTGGCCCGCATTTTTGCGGCTTTTTAATACATATCGTCCAGTGGCGGCTATACCGTTGTTGCTGCAGTTAATCAAGAAACCTGGGCTGAACGTAATGTCCGGCGGCCAGGGCAACAAAGCAATCTATATCGACAATCGCATGTATCTCATTCGGATATTAATCGCGATTGTCGGCCGGCAGCCGACGGATTTTGGTATGGTGCACGTACCGCATTCATGGGCTTCCGGTTCATGGGCATTTCGGGGACTTAGCCAGGAAAATCGCGCAGTCGACGCATTAAAGCAGTGGTGCATGACCCACGGCCTGCCGCACAAAGCAAAATAGCGGACATCAAATTGCCGGCAAAGCGCTGGATCGACTAACACCACCGCCACGGCCTTTGACAACAATGGTAATTCCATTTGGCGGCGGCATGGTGGCTGACGATACCGCAACGCGGCTTATTCCTGCATTCCTCGGCCCGGCGACGGGCCTTCTTCTGCGCCGGTGTTTCCGGCAAAGCACCACGCCGCTTGTTGGGATACAGAGAACTCGGGATGGTAACCTGCGTCCTGTTTCCACCGTTGGACGCTACCGCATCGGCCTGACTCATGGCGCACCGCCAGTTTCACTGGGGACCCGGCAGAGAGTGATGATTGCGGTCCGGATATGTCCCGCAAGCACAGGCCAGGCGGGGACCACCGCGGCCAGCTGGGCATCGGCTCGTGCTAAAAGCGACTCATTGCGCGCCACACGTTTTGTTGGTGAATCAGAATGTTCCTGAAAATCAAGCGGTTTGTGATTTAGATCGGCGGACTGCAAATCTGCGGCCGCATTTTTTACCTCCGCTCGGACTGTCCGCCAGCCGCATCTGGCGATAATACATCGCGCAATTCCCGCATGGCCGCAATCAGTTGATCGATTTGCCCATCGGTATGGGTGGACATCAAGCTGATTCGCAGGCGCGCGGTATTGGGTGCAACGGTGGGGGGACGGATTGCCGGAATATAAATCCCTTTTTCGCGCAACCATGCCGCAGCACGCAGCGCATGTTGCGCTGTGCCTAACATGACTGGAATAATCGGCGACTCCGAGTTTCCGGTTTGATACCCCAATTGTGCCAACTCGGCTCGCACATGGGTCGCCAGGGCCAGCACGCGCCGGCGTCGCTGCGGTTCACGACGGCTGATATGCAACGCGCACCGGGCCGCTGCGGTGCAAACCGCCGGCAGTCCTGTGGTGTAAATGAATTGCCGAGATCGGTTGATTAACGTGTCAATGACGGCGCGTGGGCCGGTAACAAATCCTCCGACAGATCCAAGTGCTTTGGAAAGTGTTCCCACGCTGACGGCTACGGATGCTTCAACGTTCTGCAGAGCTGCCAGCCCTCGGCCATCCGGCCCCAGAACTCCCGTCGCATGTGCTTCATCGGTGATGATCAGGGCTTGATATTCACGAGAAAGTTGGGCCAACTGCGGCAAGTCCGCCAGATCGCCATCCATGGAAAATACCGTATCCGTTATGATCCACGCCTGCTGTTGACCGGGGGATATATCCGCTTCAGGTTGCGCAGGTGGAATAACCGCCGGCGGTATTTTTCCAGAAAGTGCCGACTCCCCGAAGATTTTGGATTTGCGCTCCAGCAAAGCGGAAAGTCGGGAGTAATTACGGTGCGGATACGTCCGACACATGCCGCCGGACGCAATCGCGGCATCCAGCAAACTGGCATGGTTTAGTTTATCGGAAAGAATCAGATCATGTGGCGACACCAGGGTTGTCAGAACGGCCATGTTCGCGGCATAACCGGATGACAATACCAATGCCGCTTCCGTTCTTTTAAATTCCGCCAGGTCTTTTTCCAACTCATGGTGGGATTCCATTGATCCGGCGACCAGTCGGGATGCGCCGGCCCCCATGCCCCAACGGTCCAACGCCTGGTGCGCGACGTCAATAACTTCCGGGTCAGCCGCCAGACCCAGATAATTATTGGTACAAAATTGCAGATATTTTTTGGAGCCAATGCGCAATTCCGGCCCTTGCGCGCAGTTAACCGGCAACAGGCTGCGAAAAAGATGATCGGATTGGCGCTTTTCAAGATCAGCCGCCAGCGTGGAAATCCATCGCTGAATTGTTGGAGTCAACGGTGCCGATGGGTGCGCCATGAAAATTCCATTCTAACCGCATCAGCCTGATTCTGATGTTCCATTACCGCGTGTCACGGGCAATTTCTAATTTAATTTATCCGGAAAAAGTGGTGTAATTCAGGAACATTCGCGGCAGATCGGGCTGCGGATGTGTCGTTGTCAAATTACCCCACGACGGGTTTAACCACTGAAGCTTTTGCTTTGCCGGACAAATCGCCATCCAGTCGCTTTTTAAGAGTGCTGCTGGCCTTAAAGCGAAGTCGTAGTCGTCCCGGTACCGCAACAGCTTCCAGCGTTTTTGGATTTTGCGCTCTGTGCGCGGCGCGCTTGCGAACCTCAAATACGCCGAAGTCACGGAATTCCAGCCGATTTCCCCGGACCAGTGAGTCGCATATCTCATCAAGAAATGCCTGCACAATGATTTTGGCCGTTGCGCGATTCACCTTATTGGCATCGGCTATGCGATCCACAATTTCTTTTTTTGTGATTGTTGCCATGGCCAAGCGTCTCTCCATGGAGTTCAGAATCAATGATTTTCCAAATCAGAACCCGCGGCCACGAGCCAATCGGAAATTCTGCGGAAATGGATTATCCAAGTGTGGTATTGCCGCGTCAAGGCTCGTCTATTTTTTACCAGTTTACGCTGGGCGGTTTACCGATGAGTTGCGCCACACGGCGGTTGATAATATCCCGGCGCTGTGTCTCCCTATGCTTCAGTTGGGCTTTGAGTTCATTGATTTTCTTAACCAGTTGATTCAGTTCATGGAGTCGTATTTTTTGCCGCAGATCAAACTGCGCCGTGACAACCTGTTTGAGGCGTGCCCGCAGCAATTGGGCCGCCGATGGTGGAAGCCCGGGCTGTCGCAGTTCACCGGCGAGTCGGAAGGATTCGTGCGTATCGGCCAAATCCATAATCGTCAGATGGAGCAATTTTGGATCGGTTCGCCGCAATTGCTCCAATCGGGCAAAATTAGGTGCCGCTTCGGCGATCAACGTCTGAAACTGTTTTGGATCGGATCGGCGGAGAATCTCCGCCTTGTCGTAAACATCGGGTTCAGTGGTCTTCAGGAAATTCATGATTTGACCGATCTGCCGGGCTGAAAGTGGAACAGGGTGTTTACCATGGGGTGGCGTTTTTGACGGTGCAGCGCTGAAACTGATGGACGCCGGAACAAAAAGAACTCCACTGATCAACAAAACCGCAACCAGCAGATGGGGGCGGTAGATCGGACGCAATGCCATGGGAAGAATCCTCGCTGTCTTTATTGAATATTATTGGTTTGCGGCAACCCCTCTTCAGCGCCGGGAATCTGAATTTTGTCCAGCGCGTTGAATAAATGCATGATCCCCGCGTTTCCCGTTCCGCTTTGCGCATCAAACAGCGAGCGGGACCCAAATTCATCAATGCGCGTGCGAATCCGCCTGATGGAGGTATTGGCCCGATAAGGCAACTGGCTTTCCGCCATTTCCTGAAAAGTATTTTCCGCATCCATGACCCGCGCCTGATGCGCTTGAATGTGTTGCCGGACAATATAAACGCCAGCCACAACCACTGCCGCGGCAGCTACGCCGGAAGCAACTGACATGGTACGATAAAACCACCGCCGCATGGCGCGCCGCCGGACGATTTTTATCTGTTGGTCTACCGCGTCATGCACCGCTTGCTTAACCTGCTGCTTCATGCGCTCAAGCGATACTTGATCTATCTGCGATTCCAGTCGCGGCAAATCGTTGAAAAGCTTGAATTTTGACAGCGCCTGATCATATTCCAGCATTCCGGCGGGATAGGTTTCAACATGTTCACGCAACAGGCCGCTGGCCTCGGCCCCCAGTTCTCCCGATACATCCAGCAGACAGGCTTGTGAGAGTTTACTTGGCTTCATGATCGACCTCCATGGTTATCCGCAATTTCCCCAGGGCGCGATGAGCTCTCGCCAGTACCGTGCCGAGAGGGCAGTGCAACATTTTGGCGATGTCTTTGAATGGCATTTCTCCGTAATGCCGCAGCAGCAACACCTGCCGATCTATTTCCGGTAGTTGTTCCAGAGCTGCGTAAAGTCTTTGCACATCCTCCTGATGATCAATCGGATCGCCGGGATGTCCCGCCCGTGCCGCCAGCTCGTCGGTCAATTCCGCGCCCGTGCTGTGATCCACGACCGTTGATCGCACCGGACGGCGCACCCGGGATCGACTGTGATCTCGGATTAAATTTACGAGTATGCGAAAAAGCCAGGCGTCGAATTTATCGCGATGATCATAGCGCTCCAGCTTTTGAACCACCCGCAAAAACGTCTCCTGCACCAAATCGTGCGCCAAATCACGATTTTTAGTGGATTGCCAGGCAAAGCCATATAAACGCTGCCAATATGCATCCACCAGCGCATCCCAGGCGTTTTTATCACCCGCCTGGCATTGAGCCAGTAATACAGTTACCGCTTGAGCATCCATACCCATCCTTTTCGGTTTACAGAGGCCTCGGCCAACTCGCAGCGGCAGCCATCATCAGCAAGCTCATCATCTTCAACGCCATCGGTCGGCCGGTATTGCGTTGCCGTTTCAAATCCCTGCCTTGCCAGGCTGTCCTGCGAGTATTATACTACAAGGCTTGAAAATTCCCTTGCTTAGCAATGCGGGGACCATCCATAAGCGGATATTCTTTGGTTCGGTGAACCGAACTGGATCGCTTAAAGATGGTGGGTTTATGCGGAAAATGCCGGTTTCGGCGGAGTATCTATGCTGAAAGTCAAGTCACGCGGTAATGAAACAGTGGATCAAATGCTTCGTCGTTTTAAGAAGCTCTGTGAAAAAGAGGGGCTGATTAAGGATATGAAGCGCGTCGCGTACTTTGAAAAGCCCAGTGAAAAACGCCGTCGTCAACTGCGTAAAGCCCAGAAACGCGAAATGAAAACACTCATGGAAGCCAATGGTATTACACCTCCGCCAACGAAGGAACGTGTTCAGACGCGTGAACGCGAACGGACTTAAGTTGTAATTTCCCGAACTTGCGGCAATTTAACTACCCATGCGATGCCGCCGACTGCGCCCGCTTTTAATCATTGCGGTCTTGTGCGGTCGATGTGATGGGGCCATTGCATCAACCCAAACTGGATTTTCGGCCGCGTTTCTGAATGGACCTTCCGCGCGCCACCGCTCAGCTGATGATTTTCCGTGGTCGTTGTGCCCGCGCGGCCAACAGGGATTGGGTCCGGCGAATTGAGAGATATACAAATATTACAATATTGAATGCCAGCGTCACGATGCGCAGAAAGTCCGGTTGACGGAGATTTTCCAGCATTTCCGGCGGCAGCAATAATGCCAGTTCCACCAGTACCAGATATTCCGCCCACGCTTTCCGCATCAGCATTCCACCACCCTCCAGCAGAAATATCACCGTATAGGTCATCAAAGCGGAAAAAAGTATCCACGTTGCCGGTAATGGGCCGGTGCCATGCGGTCCGGAGTGTGGAATAAATCCGAGTTGATCCATGCAGTATACGCTAAGTCCGGCGATCCATGACCGCGGAGCCAGCAGCAACAGCACGCCGGTGGTAAACACTATTAACGCCAGCACCAGTGATAACAGGGCGATGAGTTTCACACCCAGTGGGTTTTCATTTTCTTTCGCAGGGTTTGGCGTCATGCGGTAAATCCTTGGTGCACCATCGGATGTTGTATTGAAAAGTCGGTCTGGTTTCATACACTGCTGGCGCGATGGGGATTGGTTACCGGAATATAACCGTGATGCATGAGCAGTTTTTGCAATCCCGGACCATCCTGTGCGCGGGCAAATTTTACTTCCGCATCAGTTATCCCAACGCACAGCAATAAATCAAATATGCCGGAATCCAACTGTGCCTGCGCGGGAACATGTTCCGGCGGCAGAATCAGCAGATGTGTTATCGGCGAATCACTCGATTTATCTATCGTTCGTCCCAGCGGTACGCGGTCAAATACTTCCACCAGGCCGCCGGCAATCAGTTCCTGGGCCGCCAGAATCTGCATGGCCATCAGCGTGCCCAGCGACTCAATGGCCCATTGTGCGGGTTCCGCGGTTTGCATGAAAAATTCAACGCCCAGCCCGCTGTATGGATCGGGTTGCTTTTCCGCGGGGTCAACTCCCCACGGATTCGACAGGCCCGTTGTGATATAAACCCAGTTGTCACGGCGATCATTGGGCGGCGACTCCAGTACGCCATGCGTAAGCCAGCGCGGGTCGATGTCTTTGAAACCCATCGATTCAAACCAGGCTTTTGAAAGTGTGTGGATCTGTCCGGTAAACGCTCCAAATACCTTCGGGTACACCACTTCCTCACGCTGTTTCCAGACGTTTTCAAACCATTGCCGCCGTTGTTCACTTTGTGTTTTCATCGGCCATACATTAGCGGATTTGCGCCGCACGCGGAAGCGCAAACGGCACCGTCCCGATCGCTGCAGGTGCCATACCCGCCGGACTCCTGATTCCTGAAGCTTTTGATTGTTGGCTATATAATCAAAGACGGAAATTCTGATGGAGTCTTTATCATCATGCGCGAAAATCCACTGTATGCCCTTCACGAACAGGCCAATGCCAGCTATCTTCCCTATGGACCGGACATTCAAATCATCGAAAGCTTCGGGGAGCCCGAGGCCGAATATGCCGCCATTCGCAAGGCCGCAGCCATCATGGATTCACCGCATCGCGGCGTGATAGAACTGACCGGCAAAGATCGTCTGGCCTTTTTGAATAATCTTCTGACCAATGATACAAAATCCCTGGCTGCGGGGCGCGGGTGTTATGCCTATCTGTTGAATCTCAAGGGGCGGATTGTCCTGGATATCAACGTATTACATGCCGAAAATGCCACAATCCTGGAGGTAGATGCCCGCCTGGCTGAAGACCTTTGCCGCACACTAAATAATTATCTGTTTGCAGATCAGGTTCAAATCCGCAATCGCACGGATGATCTTGGTCGTTTGACCTGCATTGGTCCGAGTTCCGGCGGTATTCTTGACTCCGTTGTCGGCGGAAATGTTACCGCCGGTTTAACAGAACAGCTCAGCGGTTGCCAATGCAAGATATCGGGAACGCCGGGCACTATTTTCCGCAACGACAAATGTGGTGAACCACAATTTGAATTGATTGCTCCGCGCGACGCGCTGGCTGGAATTTGGAAAGGGTTGCTCACGGCGGCTAATGGTGAAGCGGATATGACCGAATTTAAGCCGGGAATGATCAAATTACGCCCCATCGGCTGGTCAGCCTACAATATCGCGCGCATTGAAAGCGGCACGCCGCTGCTGGGCATTGATCTGACGGATCAGAATTTGCCCATGGAAACGGCGCATTGGTATTCGCGCGCGGTGCATATTGCCAAAGGGTGTTATCTTGGTCAGGAAGTCGTGGCGCGAATGCACGCCCATAAGGCGGTTGCCCGGATGCTCGTTGGATTGAAAAATCCGGGTGTTGTGCCGCCGGTGGCGGGCGAGCCATTGCGCGATGGTGAAACCGTTATCGGGTGTGTGACCAGCAGTTGCATGTCGCCCATGCTGGGGAATCAGGCCATTGCGATGGCTTATGTAAAAAAGGCCTATGCCGAGCCGGGGCGGGTTTTAACGGTGTACACCGGCAGCGGAGAAGTTCGGATAACCGTCGCGCCATTGCCGTTCTGGCCCATCAAATAAAGTCGTCTACCGCCATGGCCGACCTGGTTACGCAGGCTATGCGGGTACAAATTCGATGTGACATGATGGCCGTCTGCCGTTGGAAATTTCTGGGTTGTTTTATTCATGATTGAGTTACCTTCCGCGATTCGTTTTACAGAGGTCCGCTTTCTACGCGACGATCGCAGCATACTTGATGGAATCAATTGGCAACTTCCAATCGGCGGCTGGGGTGCCATTGTCGGGCCTAACGGCAGCGGAAAATCCACGCTGGTGCGCATGGCCGCCGGTTATCTCTGGCCGACACACGGCACCGTTGATGTGCTGGGCCATCGGCTTGGAAGTTATCCGGTTAATGAATTGCGCCGAAAAATATCCATTGTTGAAGCGCTAAGTATTTATCCGTTTGATGAACAGATGACGGCTCAAGACGTGGTGTGCAGCGGCTTTTTCGGCTCATTGACACTGGGTTATTATCAGCCCGGTGCCGAGCAGTGGGCACGCACAAGTCAGGTGCTCACAGATGTGCGGATGCAATCGTTTGCCAACCGCAAATTCTGGACGCTTTCCACCGGCGAACGCATGCGCGTGCTGATTGCCCGCGCCCTGGTTCATCAGCCGGAGTTGCTGATGCTTGATGAATGTACCGCCGGTCTGGATTTGCCGTCCAGGGAAACCGTGCTGATGTTTCTTGCCCGCCTCGCGGATCTGCCCGCGCCGCCGGCGCTGTTGATGATTACGCATCATCTTGAGGAATTATTGCCGCGGATCAATCACACGCTTTTATTGGATGGCCATGGGCATCTGGTCGCCGCGGGTTCCCCGGATCAGACGCTGACAGATACATTGATGTCAAAGGCATTCAACTGGCCGATCCGTGTGATGCAACGCGATGGCCGATGGTTTGCCAGCAGTGAAAGCTGGCCACCCGTGCATCGTCCGCTATAATTTCCGGGACGCCGCGGCCGGATGAAATCGTTGATTGTTCATGCCGCAGCGAAGCAAGCCGTAAACTCACGGCGGCGTTAATTGCCGGAGTTATGGTGCTGGTTGTGCTGAAAAAGAGGAATTCAGGATATGGTTAATATTGAGCACGTTGTCATCATTGGTTCCGGCCCGGCGGGTTGGACCGCCGCCATTTATGCGGCCCGCGCTAATCTCAAGCCGCTCGTGATTGCCGGCGATGGTGCCAACCGCGAGCGCATGCCCGGCGGGCAGTTGATGTTCACCACAGAGGTGGAAAACTTTCCCGGCTTTGTCCATGGTATTGACGGCCAGAAGATGATGGGCGTTTTGCAACAGCAGGCCGAACGTTTTGGCACCCGTGTTTTGCAGAATTTTGTCACGCGCGTGGATTTTAAGTCCCGCCCGTTTAAAGTATGGCATATCAATGAGTTATCGGGCGATGCGGAAACGGAGGTGCGGGCGCACGCAGTGATTATCGCAACTGGTGCCAGCGCTAATTATCTGGGTCTGGCCAGCGAAAAGAAATTTGAGAACAATGGTGTATCGGCTTGCGCTGTATGCGATGGCGCGCTTCCGCGCTTCCGGGATAATCCCCTGGTGGTGGTGGGGGGCGGAGACTCAGCCGTTGAAGAGGCCACCTATCTCACCAAATTTGCCAGCATGGTCTATCTGGTTCACCGCCGTGATTCCCTGCGGGCCAGCAAAATCATGGCCGAGCGCGCGTTATCCAATAAAAAAATCACACCGGTATGGAATTCCACGGTGGAGGAAGTCCTCGGTAATGATTCGGATGGCGTTACGGCCGTGCGGATCAAAAATCTTCAGACCAATACCACGGCGGAAATGCCATGCCGCGGCATGTTTGCCGCCATCGGCCACACGCCCAACACGGCGTTCTTGAAGGGTCATATCGAACTGGACCCCAAAGGGTACATCGCGTTAAAAGAGCCGTTCCGCTCCACTACCAGTGTGCCGGGGGTTTTTGCGTCCGGTGATTGTGCTGATCCGATATACCGCCAGGCCATTACCGCAGCCGGTATGGGATGTAAAGCCGCCATTGATGCGGAACGGTGGTTGGCCGAACAGGGCGTTGATTGAAGCATCATCCGAAAAAATCTGCTGACGATAACCGCGCCCCGGTCGGCAATGTGGACGTGGCGTTTGATGTCATATATGCCGACGATGATCTGTTGGTGGTTGGAAAGCCGTCGGGGCTGGTAACGCAGCCGGGATTGGGACACGTAAACGATACGTTGCTTAATGGCCTATTTGCCCGCTATGGCCAGCAATTGCGGCAGCTTGGGCCGCGCCGGGATTGGGGGTTGCTGCATCGCCTGGATCGCCAAACCAGCGGCTTGCTGGTCGTGGGGTTGCGGCCGCGCGCCTACGATGCGTTGCGGGAGG
This sequence comes from Planctomycetota bacterium, assembly GCA_021799715.1. The sequence goes on from JAJYZY010000006.1 coordinate 27,584, forward strand.
ATTTTGAAAATCGTCGGCTCGATAAGCAGTATCTGGCGATTGTTGCCGGTCGCCCCAGTCCTCCGCAGGGAGTGGTGCAGGCGCGGCTGAAGGAAATTGTGGCGGAAAAAAAGAAGGTTATTGTTTCCCGCTCCGGTGAAGAAGCCATTTCCGCATACAGGGTGCTGAATTCGACGAATGCAGCGGCACTGGTTGAAGTGCGCATAAAGACCGGTCGCCTGCACCAGATTCGCGCGCACATGATGTTTCTCGGCACACCCGTTCTCGGTGATGATATGTACATCCCCGATGGCTTATCGCCGGCCAAAGTGCCCCATGCTCCGCGGTTATGTTTGCATGCGTGGAAACTCGGCTTTAAGCATCCGGCAAAGCAAAAATGGTGTGAATTTATCCAACCTCCGCCCGCTGATTTTCTGGCGGTGCTGCGCCGCTTGGGTTTGGCCTTGCCGCTTTAAAACAAAATAGACCGGTCCCAGGCTCGATTTGCCTGCCCGGCGCTGCCCCGGCTTGCAAAACGGTAACGCTTTCAGACGGGCAATAGCGAAACTTCATAAACGTTATCCGGCGGTTTTCACCGCCGCAACACCGCTGGCAACACTCGGTAATACCTGCTGGGGATACGCGCGCTTCAGCGCTGCGTTAACCAGGCCCAGAAACATGGCGTCAGGTGTCAGCGGGCGGCTGGTCAGGCACGGATGGGCCTGCGTGGCATAGAAGTAGGGATGAACATCCGCGGGTAATTCCAGCATTTGCATAATGGGTTGATTGGGGGCGTGGCCGCTGAATATCAGTCCGTTTCGGGTCAGCGTTTCGATATAACGCGGTTCAACTTCATAGCGGTGGCGGAAGCGGAGGCGAACCTGTTCAACATTGCCGTATAGTGCCGATATGCCGCTGCCGGGTTGCAAAATAACATCTTTTCCGCCCAAGCGCATATTGCCGCCCAAGCCTTCGATTTTTTTCTGTTCCGGAAGAATGTCAATAACCGGATGGCTGCAACCCGGCTCGAATTCCGTGCTGTTAGCACCTTCCAGATTGCAGACATTCCGGGCAAATTCCACCACGGCCATTTGAAACCCAAGGCAGATTCCCAGATAGGGAACATGGCGTTCACGTGCAAAGCGGACGCATTCAATTTTTCCTTCCGTCCCGCGCGAACCAAATCCGCCGGGCACAATAATGCCATGACAACCGCGCAGAATATCCGCCGCGTTACGCGCGTTGATTTCCGTGGTGTCCAGCCATTGGATGTTCACTTTACAGGCCAGATTCACGCCGCAATGCTCCAATGCCTTGTCAATGCTGGCATAGGCATCGCGCAGCGAAGCGTACTTGCCGGCCACGGCAATGGTGACTGATTTATCCGTAGGTTCCAGAAGTTTATCCACATACTGCTGCCAGCGACGCCGGGCCTGGTCTTCCATGCGCTGATTGACCCGCTCATGGAGATTCAGAAGTGTCAACACCTCCCGATCCATGCCGGCTTCCCGCAGCATTTCCGGCACCAGATAAATACTGGGCAGATCGTGCATGGAAAATACCCGCCGCATCGGCACGTTGCTGAACATGGAAATTTTCTGCCGCACCTTTTCGGTAGCCGGCGACGGACACCGGCAGGCAATGATGTGCGGCTGCAATCCCGTCTGCATGACTTGCCGCAGGCCCAGTTGCGCCGCCTTCGATTTTTGTTCCCCCAGGGACTGCGGTTCAATAATGTATGTCAATGCCACAACACAGACGGAATCTTCACCTTCTTCATACGCAAGCTCACGAACGGCTTCAATAAAATAGCCGTTTTCGTAATCACCAACGGTTCCGCCAACCTCCACAAACACCAGGTCCGCCTGCGACTTAATGGCCAGTTCGCGCAGGGCGGTTTTAACCTCGCCGGTTACATGGGGAATCATCTGCACGTCCCGGCCCAGGTATTTGCCGTGCCGTTCGCGCTCCAGAATGCGCGTGAAGATTTGGCCGCTGGTGGTGAAATTCGACCGCGAGAGGTTTTCGTCCAGCATGCGTTCGTACGTGCCCAGGTCCATGTCAGTTTCCATGCCGTCATCAAGGACAAATACTTCCCCGTGGCGGAATGGATTAAGTGTTCCGGAGTCGATATTCAGATACCCTTCCATTTTAATGGGGGCTACGCGCAGGCCTTTATCCTTGAGTATTTTGGCCAGGCTGGAACTGAAAATCCCCTTGCCCAATCCACTCATGACCGTACCGAGCACCACCACGTATTTGGTGCGCCCTTTTTCATATCCTTTCGGGAATGGCGTGTAAAATTCGGTTTCCTGCGTACTGTGGCCAACCGCCGCCAGCAGGTCAGGTTGATTATCTTCATTCATCGCGAACCTCAAGAAAATAGTAGGATAATCGATATTGTCGATTTGGGAAAACCTGCCGCCGGCAAAATTCCGCAATTGTCAGATGTCGGAACCGGCATAGCGCCGGACAAAAGCTTCGTAATCTTCCGGGGTGTCTATGCCATGATGCGCCTGCGGGGTGTCATGCACGATTATTTTGGCACCCATGTATAAGGCCCGCAACTGCTCAAGCTTTTCAAGTTTCTCCAATTCACACGGCTCGGTTGCCGCGAGTTGCAGCAAAAATGCCTTCTGATATGCGTAAATGCCCAGATGTTTGCGGTATAATCCCGCAAGCATCAGCGCGCCGGCTCCGGCGGTCTGCCCATCACGGTCATGGGGGATCACGCTGCGGGAAAAGTACATGGCAAACCGCCGCTGATCCACAACGACCTTGACAATGCCGGGATTGACAATTTCCGCAGTGCTTTCAAATGCCGCCGCCGCAGTAGCCATTTGCACATCCGTTTTTTCCAGCAGGCGGATCAACGCATCAATCAAATTCGGATCAATTTCCGGCTCATCTCCCTGAACGTTGATGATCGTGTCAAAATGCGCGAAATCCTTCATGGCCGCCACTTCGGCGATGCGGTCGGTGCCGGAGCGGTGGTTCGGCGAGGTCATGACGACCTGCCCCTCAAAGCTGCGCACGGCATCGGCAATTCGGCGGTCATCGGTGGCTACCACAACGGCTGAAGCCCGCCTGGTTTTCAGAGCCTGTTCATAAACATGTTCAATAAGGTATTTACCGGTTTGCCGCAGCAGGGGCTTGCCGGGCAAACGGGTTGAATCATACCGGGCGGGAATGACAATCAAGCTGGACAATGTTTTGCCTTTCGTAAAGCACCTATTTCCAGAGCAACGGTATATCCGAAACTGACTTGCGCATCAATTTGCCGGGAAACTCTGCACATTGGCCCGTGGACGCATCACGGCGGTAATGGCGTGGTGTTGCGGCACAAATCACAGATTGTCCATGCCGGAAAATATTCTGTGCCGTCCGCCGGGGGAAAAGTTTGTGTCGCAGATTTTGGAAGGGGCGTTAATGAGTTATAATAAATTTCTGGTACGTTTGCACGGAGGCTTGCCGCATGTCCGGACATCAGGATTCATTTGTTCATCTCCATGGGCATTCCCATTATTCGCTGCTGGACGGCGGGGCCACATTGCCGGGGCTTTGCGCCAAAGCGGCGGAAATGGGCATGCCTGCGCTGGGCTTGACCGATCATGGCAATTTATTCGGCATGGTGGAATTTTACCAGGAAGCTAAAAAGGCGGGCATTAAGCCGCTGCTGGGCTGTGAATTTTATGTTGCGCCCGGTTCGCGTTTTGATAAAGATGCCCATGGAATAAGTGAAGCGGCGTATCATCTGGTGGTGCTGGCCAGAAATCAGGCTGGCTATAAAAACATGCTCAAACTTGCCAGCCTGGCGTTTACGGAAGGATTTTATTACCGTCCGCGCGTGGATAAGGAAACCCTGGCTCGTTATTCCGAAGGCCTGGTTGTTATCAATGGTCATTTTGGAACGGAAATTGCGGCTTGCCTGCAGCGCGGCGATATGGCGGCGGCGGTGGATGTTGCGGGGCAATACAAAACCATTTTCGGTGAACACTTTTTCGTCGAATTGCAGAACCATGATGATCCGGCTCAAATTGCCGCCATCCCCCAATTGCTGGAAGTGGCAAAAAAATCGGGTTGTCCGATTGTCGCCACCAATGACCATCACTACCTCCTGAAGGACGATTACGACGCCCATGATGTGCTGTGCTGCATCAGCATGGGTAAAACATTGTCCGATGAAAACCGGCTGCATTACTCGCGGCAACTGTATCTTAAAAGCCCGGCGGAAATGCGGGCAATATTCCGTGACCTGCCGGAAGCCTGCGACAATACGCTGAAAATTGCCGAGATGTGTGATGTGCCTTTGGACTTCTCCAGACGCCACGCCCCGGTTTATATCCCACCCAACGATCCGTCCACCGGTCAAGCGGTATCCGCAGATGATTACCTGCGCCGGCTGTGTGAGGCCGGCGTTGTGGAGCGTTACGGGGAATTCAACGACGTTCTTCGGCAGCGCCTGGAGCAGGAATTAAAGGTCATTCAGAGCAAGGGCTTTTCCAGCTATTTCCTGATTGTTTGGGATTTCTGCAATTTTGCGCGGCAAAATGGCATACCGGTCGGCGCCAGGGGTTCAGGTGTTGGCACCCTCGTCGGTTATGCCCTGGGGTTGTGTAATGTGGACCCCATTCGCTACGACCTGCTTTTTGAACGATTCATGGACCCCAGCCGCTCGGAAATGCCCGATATCGATATTGATATTTGCCAGGAAGGCCGCGGCAAAGTCATTGATTATGTCCGCAGGAAATATGGCAATGTTTCCCAGATTATCACCTTTTCCACGCTGGGAGCCAAAGCCGCAATTAAAGATGTTGGCCGCGTGCTGGCCATGCCGCTGGCGGAAGTGGATAAAATCACCAAGCTGATTCCCGGCGGCGTGGGCGTGACGCTGGATAGCGCACTGCAAGTATCCGATCTGAAAAAGCTATATAAAGAAGATCCCAATGTGATGCGGCTTTTTGATATTGCCCGGCGGCTGGAAGGCCTGTGCCGCAACGCCGG
>JAJYZY010000109.1 GCA_021799715.1 Planctomycetota bacterium
CGTTTGGGCGGCAACTTGATGGTGCTGACCCGCCACGGGTATATGGTGTGCATTCGCGCCCATGTGGGTACCATTCGCTGGACGATTAAAATTCCCGGAACCGCCGGCAGCATCTCCAGACCGGAACCGTTCGCCCCGCATGAATTCATGCTGCTGGTAAGCGGACACCTGCTGATTTTAAATAGCCGCACGGGTGCGATAATTCATGATAAGTCGTTGGATATGGCACCGGGCACCAATCCAATTATGGACGAGAATACGATTTTAATCGGATCGCTGCATAATCACATGTATGCCTTGTCCGCCAATTGGCCGCCCCGTCAGTTGTGGTTTCAACTTGACCGGGGCGATTCGTTCATAACCGATCCGGTGGTGGTGGATGGAGAAGTTGTTTTCGCCAGCCGCAACGGCATTATTTACGCCCGCGATCTGGCTGATGGCACCGGTGGGTGGAAGCGCCGTGTCGGCGGTCATGTGCTGGCCAGCCCGGCGGCGGCTCATGGCATTGTCTATTTCCCCTGCATGGACAGCAATGTGTATGCGGTAAATGCGGATACCGGCATATCGCCGTGGATTACCCGCCTGCCCGGTGAACTGGAATTTTCACCGCTGATACTGAAACGTCATTTACTGATTCCAACCGGCGGCGTGGGGTTGTTTTCGCTTTCCATGAAGACCGGCCTTAAACAATGGGGTCCGGTTCCCAATGGATTCAGCATTGTCGGCCGCAAGGGCGGCGAAATTTATGTTGCCACGACGCACGGAACCGTTGCGGTGGTGAACCTGGCCACCGGGCATGTGCTGAAGTCAATGGCCTACGACGAACCGTCGATTTTCATGCACAATGGCAAAACATCCAATATTTTCATGGCCTCCGTCAGTGGCGATGTGGAAGAGCTTAAACCGCTGCGTCGGCAATAAAACACCTTGAGCGAAAAGTACTTCAATGAATCCTGATCTTGTGCCCGTGCGGCGCGCGCTTATTTCCGTTTCGGATAAGACCGGCCTGATTGAATTGGCCGGCATCTTAAGCCGGGAATTTTCTATTGAACTAATTTCCACCGGCGGCACGGCCGGCGCTTTGGCGGCAGCGGGCGTAACGGTAAAAGATATATCCAACATAACCGGATTTCCGGAAATGATGGATGGCCGGGTTAAAACACTTCATCCCGCCGTTCACGGCGGTTTGCTGGCGCTGCGCGATGATCCGGGGCATCTTGCGGCCATGCAAGCGCACAGCATTAATGCCATTGATCTTCTGATTGTAAATTTGTATCCGTTTGAAGAGGTCACAGCGCGCGCGGATTGCACGTTGGCGCACGCCATAGAAAACATTGACATCGGTGGACCGGCGATGATTCGTTCCGCAGCGAAAAATCATCGCAGCGTGGCGGTGGTTACCGATGTATCGCAATATGCCGACCTGATAGCGCAACTCCGCACCCAACAGGGTTCTACGCAACTTTCCTTCCGTAATACGCTTGCGGCGGCCGCATTTGCGCGTACCGCAAGATACGATGCCACAATTAACAATTATCTCAATAAATTTTACGCACCGGAAGCGACGGGGGGACTGCCGCCGGTATTTGCGCCCGTGTTGCGTCTGGAGCAGACTCTGCGCTATGGTGAAAATCCTCATCAGGCCGGTGCCTTGTATGCCCCGGCCGGTGCCAAACGCGGCATAGCCGGAGCCCGGCAGTTGCACGGCAAAGCCCTGTCCTACATGAATATGCTGGATGCGGATGCGGCCATGGCGCTGGTGGCGGAATTTTCACAGCCGGCGGCGGCGATTATCAAGCATGCCAATCCGTGCGGGTGTGCCATTGCCGCCACGCTCGCCGAGGCCTTCGATCTGGCTTACGCGGGCGACCCGGTGGCGGCGTTTGGCGGCATTGTGGCATTTAACCGGAAAGTGGACAAAGCCACGGCGGAGAGAATTATCACGGGCAAACGGTTTATTGAAGTGCTGCTGGCACCTGATTTTGATGCCGATGCATTGGCCCTGCTCCAGCAGCGCTGGACTGATTGCCGATTGCTGCGCGTGGAAAATCCGGCGGCGGATGCACTGTGTTTTCGCACCATCTCCGGCGGCGTTCTGGCCCAGACGCCGGATCAGGTCGGATTCAATCAAGCTGATGCGAAGGTGGTTTCCAGGCGGCAACCGGATGCGGCCCAATGGCGGGACCTGGCCTTCGCCGCCCTGACGTGCAAACATGTAAAAAGTAATGCCATCACGCTGGTGCGCGATGGCCAACTGCTCGGCGCGGGTGCCGGACAGATGAGTCGTGTGACAAGCTGCCGCCTGTGCGTTGAGTTGGCCGGTCAGAATGGCCATGGCGATAAACTTGCGGGAGCAACCGCCGCATCCGATGCCTTTTTTCCCTTCCCGGATGGGCCGGAGATTCTCATTGCAGCGGGAGCCAAAGCCATTGTACAACCCGGCGGATCCAAAAAAGATGACTTGACCATCGACTTATGCAATCGGCATGATGTGGTGCTGGTATTTACCGCGGTGCGCAACTTTCGGCACTGATGCTCTGCGCCGACAAAAGGCCGCTGGATTCGCACATCCGCGCAAACCCGCGGCCGGTTGGCCGGCAGCGGTCGCGGACAATTCCGTATTGCTCCGGGACAGAATCAACAGGCCGCGGTGGAGCCGAACATGCTTAATTGCTCGCCCGGCAAGGCTTTGCGATCCGGCGCGCCAAGCCATTCCGTTCTCTGGAATTGATGGGATAAAGTAAGTATTGGCGCAATGCGGGCATCGGTTTGAAACAGCGAGCGCAGCCTGATGGGACAATTGCACTGGCGGCTGCGGTGCAATAAAACAATGTGGTGCGGCAGATGTTCCGGGCCATATTTTTCCGCGGTGCGATCCAATATCTTTTGTATGAGTTCCAACGCCTGCGGATTGGATAGATGACCCGCCCCGCCCATAATACGTTTTTTGAGCCGTTGCGGGCGGCTGCTTTGCAATTGCATATCCGGATCATAATTGCTTTCAATGGCCAATATGCCCGCGCCGGTGAATAATTCGACAAGCTCCGGAATCGGGCGGCCGAAATCCGTGGCATAGCCGATCCGCGTGTGACGGCTTTGCAGCAGAAAACCGAAACTCCCCTTCTTATCGTGCTGTAGGCGAATGGGTGTGCAGGATACATCCGGCAAGGGTTCAAACGCGTCGCCGTCAAAGGTGGTGGTTAACGCCATAACCGGTTTAAGGACATCTTCGAGTCTGGCCAGGCGGCGCAGAAGTTTAAGTTGATTGCCGGGGATAAAAATGCGCATGTTCTGTCGGAGCATCACGCGGAACCATGCGGGATTGATATGATCACCATCAAGATGCGTTAAGACAATGGCCCGGAGGTTGGATATATCCAAACCCGTTCCGGTCATTCTCCGATCCACCGTAAGCGGACCGATTCCGGCATCAATAAGCATGGCCTGCGAACCCGCCCGCAACAATGAGGCGTTGCCACCCGATCCGCTGGCCAGAACGCATAACTCAAGATTCATTGAGCCTCAATCCAACCTGAAACCGTCCCGCGGCTGATCCGGCCGGGGAATATGCCGGTCACATGATACGACCAGGCCGCATATCCCCGCAAATAATCGTTAAGTCCTCCGGAACTGTCCGGCATTACGGCACATTGTGATCCGCTGATTACCGCAACGGGCACCTACGCTGCCTGGTACACAATTCGTCCGCCCAGAATCGTGTACGCCACGCGCCCGGTTACCAGGCGGCCCGCAAAGGGGGTATTGCGGCTTTTGCTGAAGGATTTTTCCGGATCAATCGTCCAGGTCTGCTGCCCGTTGATAATCGCAATATCCCCCAATGATCCGGGTGCCAATGTGCCGCGGTCGGTCAGCCGGGCGATTGCCGCGGGCTGGGAAGTCATTTTCCGTATCAGGTCCAACCAGGATAGATGCCCCGGTTTTACCAAAGCTTCAACATAAAGTGCCAGGGCCGTTTCCAAGCCCAAAATTCCAAACGGCGCACGGTCAAATTCCAGTTCCTTTTCTTCGCGGGCGTGTGGGGCGTGGTCGGTTGCCAGGCAATCAATGGTTCCATCGGCCACCGCTTCAATGCAGGCTTGAACATCCCGCTGGGAGCGCAACGGCGGATTCATCTTAAAATGTGTGTCATAGTTGGCACAACATGTATCGGTCAGCAGCAGATGATGCGGGGCAACTTCCGCCGTCACGCTCTGGCCGCGCTGTTTGGCATGACGGATTAATTCCACCGCGCCGGCGGTACTGATGTGCTGCACATGGTAGCGGGCTTTGATTCCGGCGTTGAGTTGCAGGTCACGGGCAATCATTAATTCTTCCGCCACCGGCGGTATGCCGCCGAGGCCCAGCCTCATGGCGGTAAGGCCGGCGTTCATGGCTCCGCCGGAGAGCGTGGGTTCTTCACAATGCTGGCTGATCAGCCCGTCAAACATTTTGACGTATTGCAGGGCCTTGAGCATTACCGCGGCTGATGCTACGCCGCAGCCATCATCACTGAAGCCCACAGCTCCGGCTTCGTGCATGAGCCGCAGTTCGGCGAGTTCCTTCCCCTCCCGGGCTTTGGTGATGGCACCAAAAGGCAATACCCGGCACAAGGCGGTGCGGGCGGCCTGCGTGAGGACAAATTCAATTTGTGTATCCGTATCAATGGCGGGAATGGTATTGGGCATGCAGCAGATGGTGGTAAAGCCGCCGGCAACTGCCGCCGCGGAACCCGAGGCGATGGTTTCTTTATGTTCCTGCCCCGGTTCCCGGAGATGCACATGAATGTCGATCAGACCGGGGGTAACGTAACCCCCCTTGGCATCAAGCAGCGTGGCCTGCGGGGCAGACGCCTTCAAGCCGGTGCCGACAGCCTGAATCATGCCGTCAATTATCAGCACTTCAAGCGGTTCGGGTTTTGGGCGATTGGGGTCTAGAACGATGCCGTTGGTAATGAGTAATTGATCATTTTTCATGGCGCAGAGTATAAACGTTAGCCGCAAGAAGGTGAATGGGCAGGATAAATTGGCCTAACGCCGAAAGTTTGGTATAGTACTGATCCCGAAAGGGCGTGTGCCTGAGCGGCCAAAAGGGACGGACTGTAAATCCGTTGGCTTATGCCTACGCAGGTTCGAATCCTGCCGCGCCCAGTACCATGTATGTACTATCCTGCATACTTGTGAATACGCCTGAATTTCCCGTGTTTTCGCTTTCCGGCTTCACGGCCATGCACGGAGTCTCATGCAGGTACTGCACCGCCTTTTGCACCGCTTGTGCACCAGCGATGTCCGCCTGCCCGCGGGCCCGCTTGAAGTTCTAATTCAGATTACATGGACGTGGCGTAATGACGCGCCGCAATGGCCGGGCTATTGCCTATCCACTTGCATACCGTGGCCAGATCATATTCCCTCATCAATTCGCTTTCCCTGCTTGCCCGCATATTGTCAAACGGCTTGGGCCACATGGCAACGCCCGCACGCCGGGCAATGCGTTCAAACTGTGTCCGCAGATTCTGTTTCGTGTCCCGGTAAGCGGTAATGACGTGTTCGGTGCCGGGACCCGCTTGTTCAAAGCAGTCCATGAGCGTTTGGTAGATTTCGTCGAATAGCGGTATGAACCGCGTCCCGCCGCCGGTGTGGAAGCCTTTGATTTTATGTAACCGTTCATGAGCAGATAGGGTGAAATATCATCACGACGGTGAGGCCCTATCCTTCAACCGCAGAACGCAGATTGACGCAGATTGACGCAGATATTTTCCGGCCACTGATCTGCGGGCATCAGCGTCATCTATGTTTTTGTCCGTTCAGCATCGCCGTGCCTTGCGGTGGTTTGTATTCAAAGCCAATAACGTTTTCATGTAGCGACCATATATCTATATTATCTCTTTTATATTTTGTAATTCACAACGCCGTGAACGGTTAAGATTTTATTGACGGCGTATGGGTGACATCGCCGGTCTGTGTGTTGCCCGTGGCGATGGCAATGCGCCAATCGCTGATTGAATTGGCCGCCGCGCGGCAAACCGGTGAGGGCCGGCAGACCAGGATGGGCTCGAAATATGATTACCTGACCAGCCCGCATTTTCGACAGCGCGTGGAAGTCATTGTCGAAGCGTTCACCGCCATGCAGGACGATCTTAGCGCGGAGAAAAAGGGCGATTGCCAAACAGTGGGCGAAGAGGGAATCAGAAATTGAACGCGTCACGCAGGCCACCATGGGTATGTGCGGGATGTACAAGGCATTACCGGGAAGAGCCTGAAGGAAATTGAGGGGTTGGATATGAAGGCGTTGGGGGATGGCGAAGCTCCCGGCGGGAAATGATCGTTGGTGTGGATTTGGCATCGCGCCATTTTTCCGACTCAATGGTTTTACACTCGCACATTGCATGAATTCGTGGTGCGACGGTGTGCCTGCGACCGGGAATTGCCCACAACGGCGGCGACTTGGGGTAAAATCCGGCGATGACAACGTCCCGGACACTTTACGTTATTGATGGTCATGCGCAAATTTATCGCGCCTATTACGCGCTGCCGCCGCTGAATGCTCCTTCGGGTGAACCCACCAATGCGACGTTTGGCTTTGTTTCCGCACTGCTGAAACTGCTTCAGACAAAAAAGCCGTCGCGACTGGTGCTGGCCATGGATGCCGGCTCCAGCGGCCGGGAACTTTTAGACAGCCAATACAAAGCCCACCGCAAACCCATGCCCGATGACATGCGCCCGCAAATTGAACGCATTATGAGTATTGCCAATGTCATGGCGCTGCCCACGTTGCGCATTGCCGGGTTTGAAGCGGATGATGTGATCGCCACGCTGACGCAGCGCGTGCTGGCACAAACGGACCCGCCGGATGTTTTTATTTGTTCCCGTGATAAAGACCTGGATCAACTTGTGGGCGACAAGGTGCGGCTTTATGACATTCAAACCGGGGAAACCATCGACGCCGCCGCCCTGCTGCAAAGCAAGGGGTATTCTCCGCAACAAGCGGGGGATGTTCTGGCATTAACCGGTGACACCGCCGACAATATTCCTGGAATTCCGGGTGTGGGTCCAAAAACCGCCGCCAAATGGATCGCGCAATTCGGCAATCTGGATAATCTCATTGCGCATAGCGCGGAAATTCCAGGTAAGATCGGCCAGGCGTTGCGGGATAACCTGCCGGTTCTGGCACAATCCCGACAACTGGTGCGCCTGCAATATGACGTTCCATTGGAGCTGCCAACCACCGATTTTGATCCCGCCTCGCTGGAAAAATTGGAAAGCGTCTTTCACGAACTGCAATTTCAGCGCCTTCTGCCGGTATTAAGACAAACCCAGCAAGCCTTCGGCCTTACTAAAGCGCCGGCAACTGCTGCAACGGCGGAACCATCTATCCCGGTGGTCATGCCCGCAAAAAAGCAAGCAGCTTCGGCAGTTAATAAAGGCCTGTTTGATGCCCCCGACCCCGCCGCAGAATCCACGGATGAGTCTTCGCAACCAACGCCGTCACAAGCTGCGGTGGAGTTGCGGGAAGTGCTGGGTGATTATCGGCTGGTAAACAGCATAACGGCTTTGGATGCCATGATGCGGGACATCCACGAACTTCTGGAATCCAACCCGAAGCGTTGGCTCGCGGTAGATACGGAAACCGATTCACTTTCCGCGCTGCAGTCCCGTCTATGCGGTATTTCCCTGGCCGCCAGCGAGGGTTTGGCCTGGTATATTCCCGTCATGGGGCCCGGCTGCGAACTTGCGGTTGCGGACGTTGCCGCGCGACTTTCTCCGCTGCTGGTGGATAAGGGCATAAAAAAAATCGGGCAGAATTTAAAGTATGATATGCACGTTCTGCGACGCCACGGCATGCCTCTTGATGGTGTTTATTTTGATACCATGGTTGCCGCTTATCTGGTGGACGCCGCGCGCCAGAGCCTGTCCATGGATTCACTGGCGGCGGATTATCTTAAGCTGCGTCCCATTCCCATTACAGATCTGATCGGTACCGGCGTTAAACAGGGCAGTTTTGCGGATGTACCGTTGGATCGTGCCACGCGCTACGCCGCGGAAGATGCCGATGTCACCTATCGCCTCGCGGTGGCGCTGTTTGAACGAATCAACGCCATGGGCATGCAACAACTTCTCTTTGAACTGGAAATGCCGCTGGTGACAATTCTCGCGGACATGGAAGCCGCCGGTATAAAA
>JAJYZY010000110.1 GCA_021799715.1 Planctomycetota bacterium
GCCTTTAACATGAAGATTTTGACCGCAAGTATCACCTGCCTTCCGCGCAGGGCCGCTACATCGCCGAAGTGGCAAGACTTAATCCACATCAGGTGGTGGTCGTCAATGCCGGCGGTGGCATCGCAATGAGCCATTGGATACATAAAATTGCCGGACTGGTATATGCCTGGTATCCGGGTGAAAATGGCAATACGGCCGTGGCTGATATCATTTTTGGAAAAATCGATCCCAGCGGACGCCTTCCGGATACATTTGCCCGCAACTGGCGGCAGCAACCCGCGTATGGCCATTATCCGGGGCACGACATCTATGGATTGAATCCTGAGGTGCACTTTGCCGAGGGCATTTATGTTGGATATCGCTGGTTTGATAAAAAACATCTTTCGCCGCTTTACCCCTTCGGCTTTGGCGTATCGTACACCACATTTTCGATCGGCACCCCGCATGCCACCGCCAGCGGCACCGGAAAAGCCCGGACCGTAACGGTTACCGTGAAAGTGACCAACACGGGCCATCTTGCCGGTGCGGAGGTGGTGCAATTGTACATTCGTCCGCTGGAAGATCAGGCGAATCGTTGTGTACAAACGCTTAAGGGGTTCGGCCGCGTGAATCTCATGCCTGGTCAAAGTAAAACCGTAACCATGAAGCTGGATTGGCGCGATTTTGCGTACTTCAACTCCAAGGCAAATCATTGGGAAGTTCCCGCAGGACGGTATCAGCTTGCGGTTGGTTACAACAGTCGGGATATTGCCGGCACTGCAATGGTGTCAATGCCATAAGGAACTCGAAAATCTTTACATAAAATTTACATTTGCGATTTGGTTTGACGGGCCGCATCCGGTAAACTTCCGATTGTCATTGGGTTGGGTAAACCGGCTCGATTTTGCCGGAATTACTCAACATCGCGCTATGGCGGTGGTCCAAAGAGAGGTGGCTTTTGGGGCAGTTGCTATTGCAGATCGCGGTGATTCTGTTGACCGCGCGCGTGGTGGGCGGAATCATGCGCTTCATTGGCCAGCCGCGCGTGGTGGGGGAGATGCTTGGAGGTATTGTTCTTGGCCCATCGGTGTTGGGACTGCTGGATCATGGCGCGGTATTGGCCATGCTGTTTCCAGTGCATAAAGGCGCTGATCCATATCCATTTCTTAATATATTAAGCCAGATCGGCGTGGTGTTGTTCATGTTCCTCGTGGGCCTGGAACTGGACATGACGTTGCTGCGCAATCAGGGCAAAGCGCTGATCATTACCGGCGGTGCGAGTGTGGCCGGGCCGCTGATTTGTGGAATTCTTCTCGGGCTTTCACTGTTCAAGGAGTTTCACGGGCCGGGCGGCAATGAACTGGTCTTCGCGCTGTTCATCGGAACGGCCATGTGCATTACCGCGTTTCCGGTTCTCGCGCGCATGATCACGGAACGCAACATGCAGCGTTCGCGGGTAGGCACATTCAGCATGGCGTGCGGGGCGCTTAATGATGTCGTGGGCTGGTGCCTGCTGGCCTTGGTCATTGCGATCAGTACATCCGCCGGGTTGGGAACGCACAAGGGATCAAATCCCTTGCTCTCGGCGCTGATGACGCTGATTTGGACCGGCGTATTCGCGGCATTCATGCTTCTGGTCATGCCCAAAATTCTCCGGCATTTGCAGAAACTTTATGAACGGCGCGGCTATTTATCGCAAGACACGCTGGCGCTTATCATGCTGCTGGTTCTGGCCGCCAGCGCCATGACCGACTGGATCGGCATTCAGGCGATTTTCGGCGCATTTCTACTGGGCATGGCCATGCCCGCGGAAACCAGGTTTGTCCAGCATATAACCGATAAACTGGAAGATTTTATCCTTCTCTTCCTTTTGCCCATATTTTTCGCCTATACCGGCCTGCGCACAAGCATGGGACTGCTTGATAACGCCCACCTCTGGAAAATCTGTTTGCTCGTGGTGCTTATTGCCACCGCCGCGAAGGTGTTCTTTTCCATGTTCGCGGCAAGATTTGCCGGTCTTTCCTGGCGCCAGTCCGGTATTCTTGGATCGCTGATGAACGCCCGCGGACTCGTTGAACTGATTGTATTGAACATCGGCCTGAATCTGCATGTGCTTTCACCGCAGATGTTCGCGATCATGGTGCTCATGGCTCTGGCCACCACGTTTATTACCACACCTTTGTTGTACATGGTCTATTCGCCCGCGCGGCAACGGCGCGAGGAAGCGGCGGAGCAACCTGCGGCAATTCCCGGAGAATCCCGTACTCTGGTGACCGTATCATCACCGCAAACCGCCCCCGGACTGGCGCGCGTGGGAACGCTGCTTCTCGGTTCCGGTAATGGCCGGCTCTGCATCCTGCATCTTGACAATCCCGACGAGCATGAACGGCGCAGCAAGGCATTTTATACGGCCCAGGATCCCATTGAACGCGCCATGCGGCAGGCTGCCGCCATGGATGTGCCCGTCAGCGCGGTGGGGTTTGTCAGCACGGACTTTGCTGCGGATATTTCCCTTACCGCCGATCGCTATGATGTGCAATGGATTGTGCTGGGCGGCCACCAGGGCATGTTTGCGGCTTCCGCCCTGGGGCGGTTGGCCGATGAGGTCATCCTGCACTCCAGGCGGAACGTTGCCGTGCTGGTCGAAAAAAATCTGCGCTCCATTCAACGCATCATGGTGCCGTACATTGGTGAGAACCAGGATATTGGCGCCTTGCTGGCCGCGGATCAGATATCGCAACGCGCCGAAGCTCGCGTGACGATCCTACATGTTGTCGCGCCGGGAAATCGTCCCGATGGCGGTGGTCATCTTGGGGTGCAATCACTGGTGGATCGGCACTTCGCCACGCCCGGCACCACCCGGCAGGTGCGGTTCCAGGTGGTGGAAAGTGATTCGCCGGTGGATGTGGTGGTGCGCGAATCCGCCAATTATGACTTGATTATCCTGGGAATTGCCGCGCCGTGGCAACTCAAACAAAAATTCCTCAGTCGATCCCAGGGGTCCGTTGCCCAGGCCAGTGCGTGTTCGGTGCTGGCCGTTCATGCCGGTGCCGCAATAGCCGCCCATGTTGAGCCCGCTACCGATGCGGGCCTGACGCCGGCCAATGAATTAACTGCCCCGTCATAGCGCATGCGTGTTCCGGTAACCACCGTGCCAAACGTACCGGCAAGGGAGTTTTGATTGATATTTGGATATACCGCCGCGCCATGGAATATCGATGCACTCTGCGATACCATATTAACCGGCTCGATTGGGTATTGATCGGCCATCGCGCCGCACGAGGTGGACTGCGGCCAAAATTAAACCGCCGGCGGTTTGGAACGCCTTGGAACGCTTTCCATCGGGTGTGGGACGGACTTCCGGGATGAAATCAAAAGCAACGGATAATCATGAGGAACTTACATGAATGAAAAAGTATTCAAGGCTTACGATGTGCGGGGGACTTACCCGGATCAACTCAATGAAGAGTTGGCGTGGAAAATCGGATACGCCTGCGCGCAATTTATGCGAATGAATCTCACCGGTCTGGACAAAGCCGATCCGAGAAAAAATATGGTTATTGTAGGCCGGGACATGCGTTTGAGCAGTCCATCGCTTAGCGAAGCTCTTATTGAAGGTATTCGCTCCACCGGTACGGGTTGCATTGATATCGGGATGATCGATACGCCGGTGATATATTTCGCCATCAATCATCTTGGCTGCTGCGGCGGCATTCAAACCACGGCCTCGCACAACCCCGCCAACTACAACGGATTTAAAATCAGTGGTGTCAATGCGCGGCCCGTGGGTGAAAATACCGGTTTGCAGGAAATAAAACGGCTGGTTTTCTCCATGCGTAGAAATCCGCCCGCCCAGTTCGGAGCCGTAGAACATATTAATCTTACCGTGCCCTATAAAGGCCATGTTCTGCGTTTTCTGAAACTGGCTCGTCCGCTGAAGGTGGTTGTGGACGCCAGCAACGGGATGGCTGGAAAATTTATTCGTGACATTTTCATGGATCAACCCAACTTGAACATTATCCCCATGAATATGGAAATCACCGGCTCGTTCAAGCATGAGCCAAATCCTCTGGTCGACGCCAACTTGCGGCAGTTGCAGGAAGCGGTGCTTTCAAACGCCGCTGATCTGGGCGTATGTTTTGACGGCGATGCGGACCGGTGCATATTTGTTGACGAACAGGCCCGTATCATCCGCTGTGATATTGCCACGGCCCTGCTGGCCAAAGATTTTCTGAAGGCCAATCCCGGTTCGGCGGTTGTGTATGATCTGCGGTCCAGCCGCGTGGTGAAGGAAGAAATTCAAAATGCGGGCGGCGTTCCCCGGCGCGAGCGCGTGGGTCACGCGTTTATGAAGAAATCCCTCGCCGACAGCAAGGGAATTTTCGGCGGCGAATTATCAGGCCACTTTTATTTTCGCGATAACTTCAACTGCGACAGCGGTGCCATTGCCTTTGCCTGTATGCTTTCGGTGCTATCGCGCTATGATACGCCCGTCAGCCATGTGCTTAAGCCGCTGCTGCGCTGGCACAGCAGCGGAGAACTGAACTATGAGGTTGCCGATAAAGATGCCGCGATCGCCAGGCTGGCACAGATTTATAAAGATGCGGCCATTGATTATCTTGATGGCATCACGGTTGAATATGACACATGGTGGTTTAATGTTCGTAAAAGCAATACCGAACCCTTGTTGCGTTTAAATCTGGAGGCCAACACGGCTGAAACCATGAAAAAGAAGCTCGACGAGGTTGGCAGGTTGCTTGGAACGCCAATATCGCACTGATGCAGTCCCTTTGGCGTATGGTAAATGTAGTTTTGAACCGGAAGTTTAAAACATTGGGTTTGCATGATGGCCGATATCGATGTCGGTGAATCATGTCATTGCGTAACTTTCTACAGGGTGCATGGATGTGCCAAAATCGCTTTTCATTAAAATCCGTAATCTTTCTGATGCTCGGTATCACAGCGCAGTTGGCGGTGCCCAATGCATCCCAAGCGCAAACACTGGCCGGACGAATAGCAGGCCTGCTGACCAATCCGCAATTGCGGGGCGGACAGGTTGCCATAAACCTGGCAGAATTGCGCAACGGGCGGGCTGTTGCTGTCTACAGCTATAATCCGGACTTGCCGCTTATGCCCGGCAGTTGCGGAAAACTGCTGACAACTTCGGATGCATTCGATCATCTGGGAGCGCACGGCACGATACAAACGCGCCTTTACCGTGTGGGAAATAACCTGGTCATTGTCGGCGGCGGTGATCCGGCGCTTGGCGATCCCGTGTTGTGCCAACAGGTGGGCTGGAAAGTCACAACCGCATTTGATAACTGGGCGCAACACCTCAAAGCAATGGGTGACAATACATTTCATAATATCTATGTCGATGATTACATTTTTAATCATCATTTTCTTAATCCCTTATGGCCGGGCGGCGGGCAACGCCTGGATTGGTACGAGGCGCCGGTGGGGGGGCTGAACTTTGCCATGAACTGCGTGCAGTGGGTGCCGGTGGTCAACGCCGACGGCAGTATCGGCGTATCTTTAACGCCCAATACACCCTACACGCCGGTTACCATTGCGGCACAACGCGGTCCGCAAAGTGTCTGGCTGTGGCGGTCGCGCGGAAGCAATCATCTGTATATGCACGGCACGGTCCAGCAGACCGGGCAATATCCCATGCAGGTGACCATTCATGATCCCGGTCTGTACGCCGGCAATGTACTGCGACAATCGCTGATCAATCAGGGAATTTCCGTTTCCGGGCAGGTTCTGCGGGCACCATTATCCGTCGTGGCCGCCAGAGTCCATGCGCAACCGGAATTATTGGCCACCTACGAAACACCGCTTACCGCCATTCTCCATCGCGCCAATACCGACAGTATTAATTTGATGGCGGAATGTCTGTGCAAGCTGCTCGGCCATGACGCTACCGGTCAACCGGGTAGCTGGCACAATGGCGACCGCACGATCAAAGCGTATCTGGGTACGCTGGGTATTCCAAACAGTTGGGTGACAATGGTGGACGGCTCGGGACTTTCGCACCATGATCATGTGGCACCTGCCGCATTTACCACTGTGCTGGCGCATATTGCATCTGAACCGGATGGCCGGGTTTTCATTGACAGCCTCGCACGGCCCGGTCACGGCACGCTGATTTACCGTCTGCGCGGTTCGGGTATCCGGCGGTTTATTCGTGCCAAAGATGGTCATGTTACCGGTGCTTCCACCATCAGCGGATACATGTTTTTGCCGCACCGACATTTTGTTTTCTCCATTATGGTCAATCATTATCGGGGCAACGTGAACGGCTGGGAGGATCAGGTTATCATTGCATTGTATCAATGGGCGGTGGGGCGGCTGCAATAGATCCGCAATCACAACTTGGCCGGCAACATGATGACAACACGCATTCCAGATCAGGGTTCGGTGGTGCTTTCCGGTGCGGCCGTCTTGCCGCACTGCCGTGAACTGCAATTGAATTCGGCGATCGCGGTAATCAACGGCGTCATTGAAGCATGCGGCAATGCGCCGCACATTCGCGCACGGTTTTCCGGAATTCCGGAGCGGCACGTTGAAAATTGTGTCTTGATGCCCGGCTTTGTCAATGCCCATACCCACCTGGAACTTTCATTTCTGGCGGGAAAAATCCCAGGTCCGGCGAGTTTTCCCGATTGGGTTTTGCAACTCACGGCGGCATATCCGGACGCGGCACGGGCGAACGATATATTCGCCGCGTCAGCGCTATTTGGATCCCGGGAAAGCATGCGGTTTGGCGTCACCACGGTGGGAGATATTTCCCGGCAACATGCCATTGTGCGGCCCGCATTGCAGACCGGCTCCGCATTGAATGTTGTCAGTTTCGGCGAAGTGACGGCTTTAGGGCGGTCACGGGGAGAATTATCGGCGCGCCTGGCGGCGGCTATGGAAGGCAAAAGCAGCGCCCATCTTTCAATCGGCCTGTCCCCCCATGCGCCGTATTCGGTTGAAGGGCCGGCCCTGGAGACGATCGCAGCCATGGCCCGGAGCCATCACATGCCGCTGTCCATGCACCTTGCGGAATTGCGGGAAGAACGGGATTTTCTCCGGGACTTGTCCGGGCCTTTGGGCAGGAACTGGAAGCTTATGCAACGTCTGAACTTGCTGGATGATTTGATTCCATTATTTTCCGTCGGCCCCATCCGATGGGCGCAACATTACGGATTGTTCAATGCGGGCGTCCCGGTTGTTTTAGCGCACGTGAACTACGCGGATGATGCGGAACTCGATATTCTCAAAAGTACTGGTGCGGCGGTGGCGTACTGCCCGCGAACGCGACATTATTTCGGTCATGATGCCATTGCTCCGCACCCGTGGCAGGCGATGCGCAAACGCGGCATCCGGGTGTGTCTGGCGACGGATTCTATGGCCAGCAATCCCGATTTGTCGCTTCTGCGCGAGGCGCAATTTGTAATGCGCCAGTGCCCATCAATTGACCCCCAGGCTTTAATTGAGATGATTACAAGCGAACCCGCCATCGCATTGGGACTGCAAAGCCATATTGGCCGCCTCTCGCCCGGATTTGCCGCGGATATTGTCGCCATGCCGGTAGCCAAAGAGGACTTGGCTTCTGCCGCTGCTGTTTGCGATTATCTTGTACGCACTGCGCCCGTGCCCCAGAATGTCTGGATCCGTGGACGCCAGGTGCTTCCGAAAAATGGATAATCGTCATCATCTGGAGCTAAGGCACAAACAATCCCACCGGAAGTGTGCATCCGCACGGTTGAAATCCGCGATGGATGCACCTGGTACAGCCCCGCCAACTCTTCGATGGTCCTCTGTCCCTTCACCGCCTCCATCACCACCTTCGCCTTGCACAGTGCTGTAAACCGCTCCCGATATTCATCGAGGCTGCGCTGACATTACACTACTCCAAAAAGCCGGGTCAAAAACTACCTTAGCAGCGCGCCGAGTTTTTGGGGAGCATTACACCAGCGATGAAAGTAAAAAGCTGAGAGTAGACCGTCCCGATGCATCGGGACTCTATCTTTTTGCCTCCGGCCAAAATCGGGGCGACAGGACACCAATAGAACTTTTCGCCGACGCAATCGATGGATTGGACGTCCGGATTATTCAACTGTTTGCAAGGTCGTGCAGTATTCGTACAACCGCGTGAATTGCGTGTAGAGA
>JAJYZY010000111.1 GCA_021799715.1 Planctomycetota bacterium
CGAAAAATCAATGACTTCGAGAGCTTCTTGAATGTGCAATGCCCTGGCCTTGCCATCCGGGCCCAGACGATTCCAGTCAAAAACCCGGAAGGTTGTATCGCTGGGAGTCTGCACTTCCGCCACCAACACACCGGCCCCCAACGCATGCACCGTGCCGGATTCCAGGAAATGGCAATCGCCCGCCTGCACCGGCACCGCCCGCAGCAGTCGATCCACTGTTCCCGCCTGCAACGCGGCGGCAAACATTTCACGAGTTACACCGGGCTTAACGCCTTTATATATTTTCGCGCCGGGATTGGCTTCCAGCACATACCAGGCTTCGCTTTTCAGATGCGCTCCCGGATGCGCCGCCGCATACGCCCGATTCGGATGCACCTGCACCGATAAATCAGACGCGGCATCCAGAAATTTAATCAGCAACGGAAAGTGGCTGGTAACGCCGGCCGTGCGGCCCAGCACTTCGGCATTATATTTTGTAATCACGTCATGCAGCGATTGTCTGGCCAGCGGGCCATTTATAATCCGGCTCGATAAACTGCCGTCCGGCGCGGCTCCGGCGGAATCAGCCTTAACGGAGCCTGCCGGCAGATCGGCCAGTTCCCAGGCTTCGCCGATGCGGGCTTTATACAGATCACGGGGCAGAGGCCGGCCAAGCGTCTGGCGGATTTTCTGCCCGCCCCAGATGCGTTCCTGGAATACGGGGGCAAATTTCAACGGGTAAACATTCACGCGATACAATCCTTCATCAAATATAGCGGCCGCCATTGCTCCTGACGCATCAGGCATCATAGCGCCCCATCCGGGCCTTGCTCAAGTCCGGTGCGTTCTGAAGCCGGCACTTTTCAATCATTATCGGCCAGAACGCGGCGGAACTTTGATCCGCCCCGTCGGCATGGCTCCGCGTTGCGGCGAAGGCTTCGCGCGGCGGGCGGGTATATCCAATTCCGCCGGCGCTTGCCAATGGCCAGCTAAACAATTATCATTCTATCCGGATGAACGGATCATTGCCAGTCAGCTCCAACGCCGCCTCCGCCGAATCACCCACAGTTCGGCGCTGGGTGGAGTCATTGCGTGCGCTGGCGGACCCCATGCGCTGCCGCATTATCCGCCTTTTGGAACACGCCGCCGGGCCGGGCTTGCGCGTTGGTGAGTTGGCGGAAGCTTTAAAACTTCCGCAATCCACCGTCAGCCGGCACATTAAAAATCTCTCGGAAGCCCGCGTCGTCGATGGCCGGCGCGACGGCACCTCGATGTTCTATCGTCTGGCACCGCTGCCCGGCCCGTCGGCCATGCGGCAGTTGCGGGCCTTGGCCAGGGAATATCTCGCGCATGATCAGCAGGTGCAGGCCGACGAGGAACGACTGCTTTATGTGCTGCGGCAACGGCAGCAGCAGAACCCTGATTTTTTCAATGCCAGCGCGCCGCAATGGGATACCATCCGTACGCAGTGGTTCGGGGAACATTTTCATCTGCAGGCCATGCTGGCCGCTCTGAATCCTGATTGGATCGTCGGTGATCTTGGAGCCGGTACCGGCACCATGGCCGCGCTGATGTCTCCGCATGTGCGACGGGTTATTGCCGTGGAACCTTCCCCCGCAATGTTGCGGGCGGCTAAAAATCGCATCAAAAGTCTGGATATGCAGAATGTGACGCTTTTGTCCGGTCGCGTTGAATCCCTGCCGCCGGAGGTCGATGCGCTGGACATGGCCCTGGTCAGCCTGGTGCTGCATCATGTGGATGACCCCGGCGCGGCGTTGGTTGATATTTTTCGGGTGCTCAAGCCCGGCGGATTTCTTCTGATTGTCGATTTAATGCCGCACGACGTCCAGATGTTCAAGGAAAAAATGGGCCATCGTTGGATGGGCTTTGCGCCGGGGCAGATGATGGAAATGTTGTCCCAGGCAGGATTTGTAAATATTCGCCGGCACACGCTGGCGGCGCGTAAAACCCGCTCGCGGCGGGATCGTGCCGCTGTGCCGGATCTGTTTGTTATGCGGGCAAGTCGTCCGCTGGATGTTTCAGGGCTTTGAACGGCCCGTTTTTCAGGAGTTTCTTCATGACCGTCAAACACGATGTCAAGGATTTGTCCCTTGCCAAAGAAGGCAAAAAACGCATTGAATGGGCTGACAAGGATATGCCCGTTCTCGCCATGGTGCGCGAACGCTTTGCGAGGGAAAAGCCCCTCGCCGGCTACCGCATGGCCGCGTGCCTGCACGTAACTACGGAAACTGCTAATCTGGCCCGCACCCTCCAGGCCGGCGGTGCCAAACTGGCCCTTTGCGCCAGCAATCCATTGTCCACACAGGATGATAATGCCGCGTCGCTGGTGAAGGATTTTGGCATTTCCGTTTACGCCATTAAAGGTGAAGATCGCGAAACCTACTACCGCCACATGAACATCGCCCTGGACATCAAGCCCAACATCACCATGGATGATGGCGCTGATCTCGTGAGCCTGTTGCATTCTTCGCGCAAGGAATTGGCCGACGGTGTGGTGGCCTCCATGGAGGAAACCACCACCGGCGTGATCCGCCTGCGGGCCATGGAAAAAGACGGCATCCTGAAGTTTCCGGTTGTGGCCGTCAATGATGCCCAATGCAAACATTTTTTTGATAACCGTTATGGCACCGGGCAATCCACCATTGACGGCGTGATCCGCGCTACCGATCATCTCGTCGCCGGTAAAAAAGTGGTCGTTTGCGGCTACGGCTGGTGCGGCAAAGGCGTGGCCTCCCGCGTGCGCGGCTTGGGGGCCAATACTATTGTCACGGAAATTGACCCCATCCGCGCCATTGAAGCCACCATGGACGGCTTCTGGGTTATGCCCATGAGCGAAGCCGCCAAAGTCGGCGATCTGTTTATAACCGTTACCGGCAACATCGCCGTGATTCGGATGGAACACTTCCGGCAGATGAAGGATAACGCGGTGGTCTGCAACTCCGGCCACTTTAACGTGGAACTGGATCTGGAAGCTTTGGAAAAAGAGGCTAAAAAAGTTCGTCGCGGCGTGCGTGAATTTGTGGATGAATACACACTGAAAAACGGCAAACGCATTTTGGTGCTCGGCGAAGGCCGCCTGATTAACCTTGCCGCCGCCCATGGCCACCCGGCCTCGGTAATGGATATGAGCTTTGCCGTGCAGGCTCTGGCCACGGAATGGTCCATCAAGAATCGCTCCAAGCTTTCCAACAAAGTTCATGAAGTGCCCAAGAGCGTTGATGAATGGGTAGCGGCGCTAAAGCTTGAATCCATGGGAATAACCATTGATAAGCTCACCGCCTTGCAGAAAAAGTATCTCTCCAGCCACGATATGGGTACGTGATTGCCGCCGCATCTCCAGCATGGCAATTTGCAGATCATCACACCGGGCACCGCACCACCAATGCGGTGCCCTTTTTTTGCAGCTGTTCGCAACCGAACGCAGATGCAGATCGTCTTAACGGTTTTTGAACCGCAAGAGGCAAAGAACGCAAAGATAATCGTCCGTTACGTCCGGGCACTCTGGGATTTGCTGCCATTTAGAATCTGAAATTTGAGATTTTGGAATATTTCGGTGGTCCCCTTCTTTTCATCCGCTTCCTTATTTTATATTCCCGTTTCCCAAATGTGAGATTTGAAATTAGTGACCTCAAATTGCTAATTCCCGATGCTGGATTCCCGGCGGTTATATTTTTCCACTGGCGTTGAACCGAAAAAGAGCAAACCACGCAAAGGTATTCATCCAATGTTTCCGCGTCAGATGATGCGCCGCCGACAATTGGTTGCGGCGTGGTCGCAGTTGATTCATGTGTGGCCCGGTTCCGGCGAAATTAATTCACTTATATTCACCATTCACCTGTGACTCAATTGTTCATGGTGATGGCCCCGCGAACGGTTGCGAAATTGTTATGCTCGGGCGGGTTATTATCGGCGCGAATTTATCCGGGCTTTACATTATTGGAACACTTGATTTTACTGGCAAAAAAAGCAAATATTTTGTGTGCTTCCGGAGCGGTTCTGCCGATACATTAACTGTGCAGATAAGAAACATTCAGACACATATCGGCTGAAGCACTGCACAAGAGAAGAGGCGAAAAATTTAATCTGCGGGCTGACGCAATTCAAAATCAGCCGGCCATAAGTCGCAACGAGAGCTTATGGTTCGCGGACTTCGCCTGGTTGTGAAAAAGAGTTTGGCTTGATTCCCCATGGAGGGAGCGAGAGGTTGAATTGTCCGTATGTGGACAACTGTGGATGAGTCAGAGCGCAATGGCCGCAGCTAAGCGGCCCAAAACACACGTTCGTCAGCGCTGTTCAGCGCGACTGGTAGAGAAACATTTTGGTGGAGGGAGAAAGAGAAGGAAGCACGGTGGCCTTGCGCCTTTCGCTTGGCGAAAGGCGCAAGGCTCATCCCCCCCGGAGGGGGGGAGAGACCTGTCCCGGCAATTCGGTGGCCCTGGGCTGCTGAATTGCCGGGCTTTTTTATAATTCCAGTACGCTGCACCGCCAAAACGGCCATGGCTTGTACCAAGAGCCGAAAGGTGGCCAAAAAGCATGTTTGCGCATACTATTTATGCAGCCGCAGGTTTTTTGAGGTTGCCAATGAAGCGAATGCTGAAAAACATCGGCTTCGTGTTATTACTGGTTCCCGCGCTGGGTATCCTGTTTTTTGGGCCGCGACAACAAGCCGGAGTGCCCAAAGGCCGGGTGGTGGTGACGTATTGGGAGAAATGGACCGGACCGGAAGAGCGGCAGATGAGGATCATAGTCAATGACTTCAATGCGACGGTGGGGCGTAAAAAGCATATTTTCGTGCAATTTGTGTCCATGGCGGATATCGACAAAAAAACGCTGATCGCCACCGCCGCCGGTGTTCCTCCGGACATTGCGGGATTATGGGACAACGATATTGCTCCGTTCGCATCGCTGGGCGCATTAACGCCGCTGGGGAAGTTGGCGCGCGAGCACGGCATTACGCGCAAAACGTATAAACGGGTTTATTGGCGGGCATGTCATTATCATGGACGGCTCTATGCGCTGGTGAGCACACCGGCGGATATCGCGTTGTTCTATAACAAATTGATATTCAAAAGTGACGCCGCAAAATTACGGGCGGCCGGTCTTAACCCGAATCAGGCCCCGCAAACCATCCATCAACTCGATGCTTACGCCCGGGTTTTGACCAAATTCGGCCCCAACGGACAGTTGTTGCGGGCCGGCTTCCTGCCTACCGAGCCGGGGTGGTATTATCCTGAGGTGTTCTTCTGGTTTGGCGGTCACATTTGGGATGCAAAGACTCATAAGTTCACGCTTACAACACCACAGGATGTTGCTGCGTATCGGTGGATCGCCGGTTACTCCAAGTGGCTGGGGCCAAATGCCATTAACTCCTTTTCCTCCGCGCAGGGCAATTTTGAATCGGCGCAAAATCCATTTATGCTTGGCACACTGGCAATGGAGCAGCAGGGGCCTTGGATGGCCAACTATATTTACAGCTATGATAAAGCCTTCTCCACCCTGCACTGGCCGTACGCCATGGCTCAAACCATGCCGCCGGCCCAAAGACGAAAAAACTACGGTTGGGCGGTGGCACCATTTCCATCAGCCGTTCCCGGCCTTAAAGACGTGTCCTATTGCGGCTTTGACGCCCTTGTCATTCCGCGCGGTGCCCGGCATATCAAACAAGCCTTTACGTTTATCGCGTATGTTCAAAGCCAGCCGGTTATGGAGCGGCTCTGCAGCATGATGAGCAAGAATTCACCGCTGCGAAAGGTCAGCAGACATTTTATCGAAAATAATCCCAATCCGTACATTAATGTTTTTGAAAAACTTGCCAGCAGTCCAAACGCCCGTAGCTTGCCGCAAATTCCCATTCTGCCCCAGGTTATTGACGAACTTAATACCGAAGCTCAGGCCGTGGCGCTGCTGGAACGCACGCCCACCCGCGCGTTGCAGAAGGCGCAACATCGGCTTCAGCGTGAATACGACAGTTATGAGCGCGTCCAGAAGTTGCGGCGGGCCGATAAATGACCATGCAACCATATACTGGCGGCACCAGCGCGGCGAAACTCGCCGGAGGAAGCGGCTGAATGATTCAGTGGAGAAACGAGATAAAGCAGACGGCCAAGGGCCTGGCATTCCTTTCGCCATGGCTGATCGGCTTTGCCGTATTTATGGCATTGCCCATCGGTTTGTCGTTTTACTTGAGTTTCTGTGATTATCCCCTGCTGCAACCGCCGGTTTTTGTGGGCCTGCGCAATTACCATGCGATGCTGCATGATTCAGTATTTTGGGAGTCTTTGCGAAATACCGGATACTATGCGCTGTTGACACTGCCCGCGGGAATGGTCATCGCGATTGCGGCGGCTTTATTGCTCAATAGCCGTGTGCGCGGCATTTCCATTTACCGGGCTATTATTTTTCTGCCGTCGCTGGTGCCGCTGGTGGCATCGTCCATGGTGTGGCTTTGGTTGTTCAATACGCGGTTGGGATTAATTAATACCGTTCTGCGCTATGTTGGCGTCTCGCACCCGCCCGGTTGGCTCACGACCACGCAGTGGGCCATGCCGTCGCTGGCCCTGATGAGTTTCTGGGGATTGGGCAACACCATTGTCATTTATCTTGCGGGTTTGCAGGATGTACCCAAAGAATTGTATGAAGCCGCGGAGATTGATGGAGCCAGTCCCGCCCGGCAGCTCTGGCACGTGACACTGCCGGGGATTTCTCCGGTTATCTTTTTCAATCTGATCATGGCCATTATCGGTGTGGTGCAGAATTTCACCGTGCCGTATGTCTTGACTCAGGGCGGCCCGGATCGTGCGACTTATTTGTTCACGATGTATCTTTATGACAACGCGTTCAGTTTTTTGCACATGGGCTATGCCAGCGCCATGGCGTGGGTGGAATTGTTGCTGGTGTTGATCCTGACGGCCATTGCGTTCTGGAGCAGCCGACACTGGGTTCATTATCAGGGAAAGTAATTTATGCCGGAAAATCTTTCAGCTAAAAGGGTCTCCAACGATCCGCCTCCCGCCGCTGGGAAATCTGTGGATCATGCCGCAGGACCGGGTTCCGCCGGTGGCGCCCGGCCACATATTGGCCGACGGCTGATCATCCATGCGTTGCTTATTGTGGCGTCACTTATTGCGCTGGTGCCATTTCTGTGGCTCCTGGATACGAGTTTTAAGACCGAATCCAACGCCACGCAATATCCACCAAGCCTTATTCCCGCGCCATTTCGCTGGGAAAATTATTTGAACCTGTTTTCAGAACGGCAGTATCACATGCTGCTCTGGGCTCGCAACAGCCTGACCATCGCGATATTGGTGGTTCTGGGTACAACCATTTCCAGCGCGTTTGTGGCGTATGGATTCGCCAAAATACGCTTCCGCGGTCGGGGAATATTATTTGCGTTGATGCTTTCGACCATGATGATTCCGTTTCCGGTCACCATGGTATCGATGTTTATTATCTTTAAATGGCTGGGAGATCATACCGGCGTGGCATGGCTGGGAACGTTTCGTCCGCTGTGGGTGCCCTACTGGTTTGGATCTGCTTTCAGCATTTTTCTGCTGCGGCAATTTTTCATCACGATTCCGGAGGAACTCTCGGAGGCCGCGCGTATTGACGGATGTTCGGAACTGGGCATATTTTTTCGCATTGTTCTCCCGCTGGCCCGTCCGGCGATAAGCGTGGTGGCATTGTTCGCGTTTCTCGGAGTGTGGAATGATTTTCTTGGTCCGCTGGTTTATCTGCAGCATTCCCATCAGTTCACGCTGGCGTTGGGGCTGGAGGCTTTTCAATCACAATTGGGTGGCAGCCAGTGGAACCTGCTGATGGCCGCCAGCGTGCTGGTTATCATGCCGGTGGTCATCCTGTTTTTCATCACGCAGAGAACATTCATTGAAGGCATTGCCACCACCGGAATAAAGGGATAAGTATTTTACACTGCGCGCTGCCGGGTATGCCGCAACCGGCAGCACGGCCGCGAGTTTTGTTGTAAAGAAGTAGAAATGTCACCCTGTTAACCGATTTAGAAATGTCACCCTGACATCGATACTCCCGCGGTGTGGCGGCCCGGCGCAGGCGCAGGG
>JAJYZY010000112.1 GCA_021799715.1 Planctomycetota bacterium
AAACGCATGTATAACCCTCACGGCAACTACCGGGACATCCTGCTCCCGTTATTTTTGCCGCGAAATCAGAATGTATCCGCACTTATCGCATTTTAATAACGTATCACCACGGGCCACACAGGGTATATTCCGCAGATTGAGCCGGTTGCAAGTTGCCCGATTCCCTTTCCAGAGATCATGAAATGCGTGCGCACAAATAATTTCGCCGGCGTCATGCAGCCGCGCAAACCCGCGGCCGATTGGCTGGGGCGGCAAGGGCAGCACGATGTTAATCATGCAAAGTGCCTAATTGACAGAACCCCGGCTTCCAGCGCTTTTACGTGCGGCCAAAGGACGGAAAAACATCACAAGGCCGATGGCGGCATAAACGCAGGCGATCCAGTGCGCATCGGATGCCCGGCCCGGATGTTCACTGGCTGTAGCGATCATCGAAACGGGGAACACGGTGATCCAGTGGCTCCACAGGCCGCCGGTAAGCCAGGGGAATGTGGACGCTTGAATCAGTTCTATTCCGGGGGGCAGCAGAAACAGGCCGACTGTGGCGGCGTGCCAATATAAGCCGGTTTCATTGTCGGGGCTGGCGATGCGCGTCGATACGCCAAGGGTGAAAATTGCGAACGCCGCTTGAACGAACAATGCGTCGATTGCAGCGCTGATGGCAATATGATTGAACCAGGCCGCAAGGGTTAATATTGGAACCGCCGCCAGCAACAGCGCCAGGCCGTGCGCAATCAGATCGCGCTGCCGCATTTGAATTGTCGTTGACGAACCAATGGGGCATATTGCCGGAAATATGACAAATAGACACATCGCCAGTGTCATATTGGTGTACAGCCAAGCATGATCCCAAGCCGGCCCGTTATGGGTCTGGCTGGTCCAGCGCCACCCTGCCGCCGCCGCGGCCAGTCCCAACCATGTAACGCCGGAGCCGGCAAGCGCGGTAATCAGCGGGGATGTGGACATTTTCATGTTTAAGTCTCGCGTGGAATCCGGTGCACAGCTTACCGCACGGGCAGGTCATGGACCGGCTGAATTTCCGCGGTTCCCAGGCTCGCCGTATCTACGCCAAACAACATGGGTTGCCGCGGCAATGTCTGGCATTGCGGACAAAACCAGCTCCACAACCCGTCACGGCCGCAGCGTTCAGCAAGAATCGTGGTGGCACAGGTGTCGCACGGTTCTCCGGCGCGGTCATAAACGTGGCGCGGCAAATCGCGGGCAAGATGGCCTTCCAGCGCCGCCCGGCATAAAAGATCACCGCGGCGGCGGGCGGTGGAAAGTATTTCCCGCATCTGATCCGGTCGCACCTGACCAACGCGCGCGGCGGGATGAATTCTTCCGAGAAAAAGCATTTCGCATTTTGTCTGGTTGCTGATCCCGGCCACGACGGATTCATCCATAATCGCCTGGGAAATGGTTTTGTCCCCGGCCACCTGGCGCAGGCGCTTTTCCCATATTTCCTCGGTCAGGAATTCATCGGACAATTTAGGCCCCAGATTGGCCAGCGATGGATGGCGATACAGCGTTTCCGTGGGCAATACCAGTAAAAGCGGGCGGCCGGAGAGCGTCAGACACCCACCATTTTCAAGGGTAATGCGCATCAATGGCCGGCGGCCAACATCGCTGGTCAGCGGCGCGATATTGTCATTCCAGGATTTGGCCACGGGCTTGTTGGCATCTATCCACTGCGCGCTCCAGCGCCAGCGTTTTAACGGATAAAGCGCCCAGCTTACGCCGTGGCTGAAATTCCACAGCAACCATCGGCCCTGCGAATAAATCTGATTAATGCGTTTGCCCGAGCAGTGCTTCAGCAACACGTTGGCCTGCCAGCGATGGGCCGGCACGTCGATGCGATCCACCCATTGCCGGCCCGCGAGGGCCGAAAGGCGCAACGACAAAGCATCAACTTCAGGCCCCTCCATAAGGGTTTATCCTCCTGTGGCTTCACACAGACATTTTCCGATGTCGGCCGGCGAATCCGCAACCCGAATGCCCGCGTTCCGCATGGCGAGAATTTTCGTTTCAGCCGTGCCCTCGCCACCGCTGATAATGGCGCCGGCATGGCCCATGCGCTTGCCTGGCGGAGCGGTGCGGCCGGCGATAAACCCGACCACGGGCTTGGTAACACTTTTCTTGATGTAGGCCGCGGCGGCCTCTTCGGCTGCGCCGCCGATTTCACCGATCATGACAATGGCATCGGTGGATGGGTCAGCCTGGAACAAAGCCAGCACATCAATAAAGTCCATGCCCTTTACCGGATCGCCGCCAATGCCCACGCAGGTGCTTTGGCTCCAGCCCAATTCGGTGGTCTGCCAGACCGCTTCGTAAGTTA
Source organism: Planctomycetota bacterium (assembly GCA_021799715.1). The sequence continues at coordinate 2,333 of JAJYZY010000112.1, forward strand.
ACGTACCGGAGCGGCTGACAATGCCGACGGAGCGTTTGCCTTTTTGCGCGGGCGTGTGAATATAACCGGGCATGATGCCAATTTTACACTCGCCGGGTGTAATAACACCGGGGCAATTGGGGCCGACCAGCCGCACGGAGTCACCAAAATCCGCAAGGAATTTTTTAGCTTTTACCATGTCCAATACCGGAATGCCTTCCGTAATGGCAATGATAAGTTTGATGCCCGCGGCGGCGGCTTCGCATATCGCGTCGGCGGCAAACGGCGGCGGCACAAAAATCATGGTGGCATCGGCCCCGGTGGCCCGCACCGCCTGATCCACGGTATCAAACACCGGCAGGCCATTGGCATCTTTGGTGCCGCCTTTGCCGGGACTGGTACCGCCGACCATTTTTGTTCCGTAATCCAGGCATCCCCTCGTGTGGAACGCCCCCCCGCCGCTGCCGGTAATTCCCTGGCAGATCACACGGGTATTTTTATTAATCAATATGGACATGTAGTGTTCTCCTGTTGACTTCCGGCGGACGCTTAGCGTGTGGCAGAAACGATTTTTTTTGCCGCGTCATTCAGATCACCGGCAACCTGCAATGTCGGCAGTTCGGGCTGTGCGGCGGCCAATATCTCGCGGGCCTTTTCAACATTTGTGCCCTCCAGCCGCACCACCACCGGAACTTTGAAGCCCACTTCGCGTCCCGCCTGAATTAATGCTTCGGCAATGAGATCACAGCGTGCGATGCCGCCAAAAATATTAACCAGAATGCCGCGAACTTTTTTATCTGAAAGAATGATTCGGAAGGCTTCAATGGCCCCCTCGGCTTTCACGCCGCCACCGACATCCAGAAAGTTGGCGGGCTTTCCACCATGAAGTTGTATAACGTCCATGGTCGCCATGGCCAGGCCCGCTCCGTTCACCAGGCAGGCGATATATCCGTCCAATTTGATGTAATTGAGATTGGCGGCGGCAGCGCGAATTTCCAGCGCATCGGTCTCCGCATCATCTTTCAGAGCCAGCACATCCGGATGGCGGAACAGGGCGTTATCGTCAAAATTAACCTTCGCATCAATGGCCAGAATTTTGCCGTCTTTGGTGAGCACCAGGGGATTAATTTCCGCTATCGAGCAATCATAATCAACAAAGAAGCGGGCGAGTTTCAGCAGGATATCGGCCACTATGTTGGCCTGCTTACCGGAAAAGCCCAACGCCAGCGCCGTTCGCCGGGCCTGAAAACCCTGCATGCCCAATGCCGGGTGCAGTGGTTCTTTAATAATCGCTTCCGGTCGCTCGTGGGCGATGGTTTCAATTTCGACGCCCCCTTCCGCGGAGGCGATCATGCTGACGGTGGACCGGTCGCGGTCCAGCACAAAGCCGAGGTAATATTCATGGGCAATATCCACGGCACCGGCGATCAATAGTTTTTTTACTGCGATGCCTTCCGGACCGGTCTGAACGGAGACCATCCGGTTGGTCAACATGAATTCCGCCGCCGCGCGGGCCTCAGCGGATGAATTAACAAGCTTGACAAACCCAGCTTTACCCCGCCCCCCCGCAAATACCTGCGCTTTAACGACCTGCAACGGGAAGCCGTTTTCTTCAAACGCTTGTGCGGCCTGATCCGCGGTATCGACAACACGGGCGGCAGGCACGGGTATTCCAGCCTTGGCCAGCAGGTCACGCGCCTGATATTCATGAATCTTCATTTAACCAAACTCCTATGGAGCCTTTGTCACAGGCTCGTCGCTTGGAGAAAGATAAACGATTTCAGGAAAAAGATAAATGCGATGACCATTTCCAGCGATAATTTCGCTGGAATCACCCTGGTGCACGGTCACATTTGACGGCAAACCAGCGTCCGCCAATCTAGTGATAAAAAAGATTTGTAAATCGGCGTTGGCCAAATGGGAATGGCGGCTTCACGAGGCGCATCCGTTGGTGATCGAGAATCTGCCGGCGCGAAGGGAGGCGGAGGGAACCGCTGATGTCGCCGATGGGCGCAGATGGGATGCGAGGCGGGGATTGGTTGGAATGTTGGTAAGGGGAACTTTTCGCCGGCTCTTTTGTTTAACTTCGCCGAGATCTCATCATGAAAGATCGAACCAAAAAATGAGCGACTGCGATAGAGCGGTGGCGGCTGGGGTATACCCGCAGCCGAAGGATGGGCCACAGGCTTTTGATATCATCGGCGCAGCCATGGCAGTGCGCGGCATCTTGGACATGGATTGATGGAAGCGGCGTATCAGGATGACCTGGAACGGCAATTGAGCCGGCATTTCGGCAACCATTATCTGCGAACATCCGCGGAATCCGCGGTTCAGAACAGTGGATTCCCCCAGTAATTGCGGTGCCGCGACAGCGTGGGCCTGAGAGGCATCGCAATCTCGACCATTACTCGGATTGGATCGGCGGCTCAACCCGCGCAGCACGGACGAGTCACCCGTTGTGGTCAGCAATTAGGTTACATCGGACTTGCGATGAATATCCGCCTCGGCCTAACAGGACATCGCATAGAAAAATTCTTCTTTCACAATTTTTCCATTTTTTACGGTATAAAGTGCGGCCTCTTCCATTGTGTTCCGCTTTCCGGCCATCGGCCCCTTGCGCGGCGTGTGATCAAGTGTGAAGCGGACAATAAAGCGGTCTTCATGCGGCCATGGCCCAGTCACCACGCAGGAGTGCACATCAACGGAGTTCAGAAATTGCACGGTCTTTTCCCGCACGTTCGCAATTCCCTCCAACCGTTTCCTGCCGGGCGACATTTCCGCGGCTTCGAGGCTGACGATGTCCGGGCTGTAAAGCGTATCCACCGCCTCCAGCCAGTGGGCCTGTCGGCATAACACAACAAGTTTCTGACCAATTTCGAGTGTGGTTTCCATGAGAATCTCCTTTACAAGCACCTGCTGCATTCACCGCGGGTTTCCGCCGCGCAGTTGTTTGGTTTCAATGGTTTTATACTCCAGGAATATCCGATTCTGAAGCCAATCATCAGCGTCCGCTGCCGAGTTGTGCACAACCGGCGAATGTCGGCTTCCCAGCCTGGCTACATGCCGGCATGGGGCAGGCCCATGGCTTTGCGCCAGGTTGCAATTTGTCCGCTGTGGTAAGCGCGGTGCACCGGAACTACCGCCACTAAGGTGGCAATCGTCGGAAACACCGTCGCCAGATGCGGATCAGGGTTTGGTGCGTCCATTTCAGCTTCCGGAGTTTGATTGATGTAGTTGGCTATGGCAGTTGCGGTTTCCGCCAACCCCGCCAAATAGAATCCCTTGTCTTTGTATATGGTCCGATCAGATTTTGGGAGGGTGCCCATTGCATAGATTTCCATCCAACTGGGGTCCAGCGTGAGATTGATTGGACGGTGCAGCACTTCCTTCGCAATTTTCTGTTCCACGGCCAGCAGATGGCCCAGAATCCATGCCGGGTGATTCATACCCGCAATCGGTTGCGCAGCGAGCTGAGCATCTGAAATACCATCCAGCAATGTCGGCAGCATTTTTTCCTGGTGGCGGGAAATGAGACGTGACAACGCATCTTTTACCATGTGTAACTCCAAACAAGAACCATTAACAAACACAAACATCCGACCGCGATTGGTTGCGGCAAGTAAATCATTAACCTTTGTTCCGCCGTCGCCATCACGACCAATCGGCCGCGGGTTTCCACCGCGCGGCGGCATCAACCCGGCGGGACTTTTTTGGGGAGACTCTCACCGCACCGAACGGCCTTTAATACGCTCTAAAATATACTCCCAACCCTTGTTAACACCCTGACGATGTTCGGGAGCGATGTCGCCGATGGCGCGATGCAATACGGTCAACAGCGTGCCATCGGGCTGTTCGGCCAGGCGATATTGCACGTGCGACATCACCGGGTAGGACATGAACATCGGGCCACTGATCTCCAGCAACATGGGCGGTTTAATCACCTGAACATGTCCCCAGAAATGCCCCGCATTATTTCCGAGATCACGATACCACCGGCCGCCGGGCCACGGTTCGATTTTCATCGGCATTGCCGTGCCATCCGGAAGGTCCGAGCCGGGACCGATTTGTTCCAGAAGAGCTTCGAATACCAATGCCGGGGTCGCCTTGATTTGAATCTGCTTTTGAATGTGCAGCACGTACTGCTCCGGCCATGCCATTGCCACCATGTTAAACTCCTTGCATAAATCGTTATGAACGCCCGCTTGAACCGCCCGGAAGCACACTACCCCGATCACGCGCTGAAGCTTCTTTAGCCTCGGCACGTTCTTTAATTCGGTCAAGCTGATGTTGCCAAAAATGTTCAAAAGTCGCGGCCCAGTCATGAATTTCCTTCAGCGGTGCCGCTTCCAGGCTGTAAAAGCGCTGTCGTCCGGCTTGCCGGACTTTAACCAGTCCCACTTCCATCAGTACGCCAAGGTGCTTGGAAACCTGCGGCTGGTTCCAGCCAAGTGCATCAACAATGTCGTTGACCGGCCGTTCACCTTCCGCCAGCAGTCCCAGCACCTGCCGACGCCGCGGCTCCGCCACAGCGTTAAAGGAATCAAGAGTGGTTCGTGCGCGAGCCATGACCTAATCATATACCCATATTGGAATATGTCAAGTAAAAAATAAAATTTTTTGTAATTATTAACGGGGCTTTAACAGTAAATGCGCATGACGCAAATAATTCCTGTCACGCCGGGAAACAACAATTCGTGGCGGGCACCGTGTATCAACGGACGAATATCTTTGCGTTCTTTGGGTCTTTTACGGTTCAAAAGCGGATTGTCACGGTGGTGAACTGTGTTGGGTCATCATACGCCGTGCAACGAACAACCGTGATGCTTCCGCATCGGGCTATTGTTGGCACGCTCTGCGGTACCGGAGGCGGGATTTCTATGCTCCCAAACGCCACGGAAGTCTGCGCATCGCTATAATCGCAATGGATGAACACCGGAGATTCGGTACTGATGAAATATGAACTGGTTGTTTTTGATATGGATGGCACATTAACCCTTGACGCACTTGATTTTGACAGCCTGCGCCGAGCGTTGGGGCTGCAGGTCAGGCATCCCATCCTGGAATGGATAGAAACATTGGAATTGGAAAAGCGGCAACAAGCCTGGGACATCCTGCACCAGCATGAAGCCACGGCGGCGGCAAAATGCCAATTGCGCCCCGGTGCGGACGCGGTTATCGAAAGACTCCGGAATCGCGGTGTAAAGACCGCGTTGCTTAGCCGCAACAGCCAGAAAAGTGTGGAGACAATACTGCGGCGTTATCCGATGCTTTTTTTTGACCGGGTGGCGTCCCGCGATCAAATGCCGATCAAACCGGCGGCGGAGAGCCTTTTGAAAATCTGCCGGTCCCTGCGCATCAGCACGACCAACACATTAATGGTCGGCGATTACATCTTCGACCTGCAGGTAGCGGCCAATGCCGGTACAGACAGTGCGCTGCTGCTGGAGCCGGAAGCCCCGCTTCCGGATTTCGCCCATCAGGCAACGCATCTGGTACGCAAGTTGGAGGATGTCGAACACCTGCTTGATGCACCGGGCTATACCGGTAACACTAAAACCACAGCGGAGGCAACACGGCAATGACCCATCCATTCCACAACCATTCACACCCATCCATCCGGGCGACCAGCGCATGGGCTATAACCGTGTTCTTGCTTCTAACGATCGCCGGCCATAGCGCGCCAGCCGCACCGGCAGGTCCGGTTCCAGCACCCGCAGACAAAGTGATACATGCCC
>JAJYZY010000113.1 GCA_021799715.1 Planctomycetota bacterium
GCGTGCGGGGAAAACCATCGAGAACAAAACCGCCATGAACTTTCGCCACCCGGTCTTCCATAACCGTAATCATCAACTCGTCCGGCACGAGTTTGCCATGATCTATAAAATCACGAATTTTCAGGCCCAGCGGCGTGCCGGCGGATTTCTCCGAGCGGAGGATGTCCCCGCTGGACAAATGGGCAATTTTCATCCGGTGCGCAATGCGAATTGCCTGCGTGCCCTTGCCCGCCCCAGGGGGTCCCAGCAGGGCCAGTCTCATGCGGCTGACCCTTTAATGTTGTCGCGCCCCGGCAACGTTTTGGGCGACCCTGTGGAGGAAGGTGTCGGCGGTGTTTTGCGTGGCTTGCGGGATGCAGGCCCCGCGCTTTCCTGACCACCGTCCAGAAGCCCGCCATAATTGCGCATGACCAGGTTGGCTTCCACCCGATAGATAAAGTCCAGCAATACGCTAACCACAATCAGCAGACCGGTTCCGCCAAGAAATTGTGTAATCATAAAACTCACGCCCATATAGCGTGCCACAATTGTCGGCATCAAGGCGATAACGGCTAAAAACGCCGCGCCGCAATACGTGATGCGGGTCATGACCTGTTCGAGATACTCGGCCGTTCGCGGGCCGGGGCGGAGATTACGGATGAAGCTGCCGTAATCCCGGAGTTGATCCGCCATTTCCTTGGGTTGGAATTGGACGGTATTCCAGAAATACGAGAAGAAGAAAATCATGATGACATACAATACAATGTAAATGTAGTGCCCCGGTTCAAGAGATTCCTGGATTACCTGAAAGACGTAAAATTGTCCGAACCGGGGTGCCAACCAGCCCAGCAACACATTGGGGATCAGGATTAATGAACTGGCGAAGATAATCGGCATCACGCCGCCATGATTCACCCGCAGCGGCAGATACTGATTGCTCATGCCACCATACATCTTGCGTCCGCGCATCTGCTTGGCCTGTTGGATTCCAATTCGCCGTTGTCCCATTTCCAGCGTAATGGCAGCCGCCGATACACCCACAAACGCAGCAATTAAGAACAGCACTGTACCGATTCCATAAGGATGCGAACCGGCTGATGAAACCCGAAACGACGATTGATCCCATACATCCTGAATGGCCGCCGGCATTCGGGCGACGATGCCCGCCATGATTATCAGCGATACGCCGTTGCCAATGCCGTAGGCGTCAATTTGCTCGCCAAGCCACATTAAAAACACACTGCCGGCGGTCAGCGAGACAAGGCCGGAAATCCAGAACAGCGTGTAATGGTGGTAAAAGGTATCGGCATATAAAAAGCCGTGCGGGCTGCTGGCCGATGAGCGCGTCAGATACCCCATCCAGACAAATGATTGGATCAGGCACAATCCAACCGTGGCGTAGCGCGTCCATTCGTTAATTTTCCGCATGCCCGGCTCGCCTTCCTTCTGAAGCTTTTCCAGGGAAGGAATCACCGTACCGAGCAACTGGAAAATAATCGCGGCGCTGATATAGGGCATGATGCCCAGGCCGAATATCGTGCTTAATCCCAGGTTGCCGCCGGAGAACAAGCTTAAATAACTGCTTATTTGCCCCAGGGGCGAAGAGCTTGAACTGCTGACAAATGAACTTAACGCGTGGGTGTCAACACCGGGAAGCGGAATGTAAAATCCGATCCGGTAGACACACAACAACCCGATGGTAAACAGAAGCTTGGTTCGCAACTCGGGTATTTTGAAGATGTTCAGAATGGTCCGAAACAAAACTACCTCGCTGCAAAATATGCCCTCGTCGGCATGGAAAACTTACAAACTTCCTGCCCGGCCAAAACCTGCCGGACTCATGATTTTACCCGATCACAGCCTGATAAACCAACAACTGAACCGGAGCGGCAGTTATTCCAACGCATCAGGCCTTCTTTTCGGATTCGCTGTGGCGTGGACGGAAGCGGCCGGTCTTCGGGTTCACTTTGTCCTTGTTGCGATCCAGTTCCAGAGTTCTGGTGCTGCCACCGGCATCGGTAATTTTCTTTTCCGCCTGTTTGCTGAATTTCCCGGCCACCACATGCAGCTTGCGGGACAACTGGCCGTCACCGAGGATTTTCACCGGCAACTTTTCATCGCGAATCAGGCGCGCGGAAATCAGGGCCGCGGAATCAACGGTTTGACCATCCTGGAAGAAACGGTTCAAATCATTGACATTCACAACGCTGAATTTCTGGGCGAAATAGTTGTTATTAAAGCCGCGCTTCGGCAAACGGCGGAACAACGGCAAATTGCCGCCTTCCGACCCGAACGCCGGTCCACCGCCGGCACGGGCACCGCTGCCCTTGGTGCCGCGACCGGATGTTTTGCCATGTCCGCTGCTTTCGCCGCGACCAATGCGTTTGCGCTTTTTATGAGCGCCTGCCAGAGCGGTAATTTCATGAATCATCATTGTACTTATCTCCTGCTGCGGGTATCGGTTCAAGCCCGTCCGCAAAATATGGGAACTTCGCCGTTATTAACCAATGGTAACGCCGCGGTTCTGCTCAATAACTTCCTTGGTGCGAAGCGATTCCAGTGCCGCCAATGTGGCCCGGCACAGATTCTTCTTGTTCGTTGAGCCATAGGCTTTGGTCAATACATCGCGAATTCCCACCAGTTCCAGCAATGGCCGGACAAAACGCCCGGCTTTCACACCGGTGCCCGGACGGGCGGGTACAAGCTTAATTCGGCTGGCACCGAAACGACCGAGCACTTCATGGGGAATCGTTCCGCCGTTAAGCGAAATTTGCACCATGCGCTTGCGGGCGTCTTTCGTGGCTTTTTCCACCGCCGCCGGGACTTCCTTGGCTTTGGCATAGCCTAAGCCAAGATTACCGTTGCGGTCGCCCGCGGCCACCAGCGCCTCGAACGAAAAATTCTTTCCGCCCTTGACCACTTTGGCGCTTCGAAACACGCCAACGGTGCTGGACTCAAAGCCACGATCTTCATCAAAATTGCGTTCTGCCATAATCGAACCCGTCTATACCTGTTTCCGTAAACTCATGAACTCAACATTTCAACACGCGGCATATCACATCACCGCGATCGGCCGCTCCGCTCGAAAGGCGGGCTTATTAAAACTGCAAACCGCCTTCACGGGCGGCATCCGCCAGAGCCTTCACCCGGCCATGATAGCGATAGCCACCGCGGTCAAACGCGACCTTATTTATACCCTTTTCTTTGGCCCGTTGTGCAATCTGTTGGCCAATGAGCACCGCGGCCTTCACATTTCCGCCGCTGCCGGTCGTGCCGCGGAGATTCTTTTCCAGAGTATTCGCTGATACCAGCGTTCTTCCGGTGGTATCATCAACAATCTGGACGGAGATATTCTTTAAGCTGCGGAAGACCGACAAACGCGGACGTTCAGTGGTTCCGCGGACCACGCCGCGGATACGAGCCTTGCGTCGATCTTGGCGCTTTAGTTTAATGGCACTGATTGAACTCATGACTGCACCTTACATTTTTAATTCACGCGGCCCGCCGCGATTGAATTCCATTCAACACAAACTGGTGTCCATGGCACCGGCGATCCAACACCACGCCAATGGTGTTATTTGGCACCCGCGCCAGCGAACTGTTTGCCCGCCTTGCGTTTGACCACTTCGCCCACATAGCGAATTCCCTTGCCTAGATACGGCTCGGGCTTGCGCACCCGGCGGATGTCCGCGGCCAATTGACCCACCGCCTGTTTATCCGCGCCGGCGATGTTAATGCGCGTTCCCTGGCCTTCAATTTTAACCGCCACGCCATCAGGAATGGCTATTTTTATCTGATTGGCATAGCCAACCGAAAGCGCCACAACCTTACCCTGCAATTCCGCTTTATAACCGACGCCCTGAATTTCCAGATCCGCGGTAAACCCGTCCACAACACCCTTGATCATATTGGCGATCAATACTCGGGTCAGGCCATGCACGCTACGGCTTATTTTCTCATCATCCAGCCGCTGCACCAGCACTTTGCCGGCATCCATTTTCACCGCCACCCGCGGGTGGTGCTTCAAAGACAATTTGCCCTTGGGGCCTTCCACGCGGACATCATGGCCTTGCACGGCAACTTTTACGTTGGCCGGTACGTTTACAGGCAATTTTCCAATTCGGCTCATATTAACCTCGCCAATTTCAGCATCTGGTATCCGGGGATTCTTCTGAAGCGGTCACCCGCTGAAATTCCGCCCGGCGGCCAGTGCCGCGATTATCAATAAACTGTCGCCAGAAGCTCGCCACCAATATTCTGCTGGCGGGCCTGACGGTCACTTAGCACTCCACGGCTGGTGGAAAGCACCACAATACCCATTGAATCCAATACACGCGGAAAATCATTGACACCGCGATACACGCGGCATCCGGGTTTGCTGACCCGCTGCACATGACGGATCAGCGATTGCCCGTCGGTATTGTACTTTACCGTCAGACGGATCAGGCCCTGTCGTGTGCCATCATCGAGAATACTGTAATCGACAATAAAGCCTTCTTCCTTAAGTACCCGCGCAATACCCTCACAGATGCGTGAATTTTTCACATCCACCGTTTTATGTCTGGCATGAGCGCCATTCCGCAACCGTGTGAGCATGTCCGCAATCGTATCGGTCATGATGTCCTCTTGATTCTGCTTTCGCCGTTCAAATCCAACATTTCAATGTAACACTTTATGTTACCAGGAACTCTTTTTCATTCCCGGTATTTTGCCATCCGATGCCAATTGCCGCAGCACCAGTCGCGATACGCGGAACTTCCGGTAATATCCACGACGTCGGCCCGTCAATTCGCACCGCCTTGCCAGGCGTGACGGACTGGAATCCCGCGGCAACTTCGCAAGGGCTACGTAATTTTTTTCCTTCTTGAGCTTGCGCCGCAACTCGGCATACTGCTCAACCAGGGCCTGTCGCTTTTTGTACCGGTTTTTCCACGCTGTTGTTGCCATAATTTACGCCTGACTCAAAAACTCTTGAACTTATCCATTTTTGCAAAGCCACCGACATCAGCGGCTTGTGCAACAATCCACATTTTCCTCAGCCTGCTTTACGCGCCTTGGTTTCCGCCTGATCCTGCTGGAACGGCATTCCCAGAAACTTCAGCAGCGCGAAGCCCGCCTTGTCATCCCGGGCGGTGGTCACAATGGTGATCGCCAGGCCCTGATGAAACGTGATGCGGTCGGTCTGTACTTCCGGAAATACCGTCTGTTCCGTCAAGCCAAGATTGTAGTTGCCGCGACCGTCGAAGGCATTGGTTCTCAAACCCCGAAAATCCTTGACGCGGGGAATTGCCAGCGTGATGAGTCGATCCATGAACTCCCACATCCGCTGGCCCCGCAGAGTGACTTTTGCGCCGATTTCCATGCCTTGCCGCAGCTTGAAGTTCGACACACTTTTACGGGCCTGGCATACCACCGCTTTTTGGCCGGCAATCTGAGTTAATTCCTTGACCGCAGCTTCCAGACGGGGCTTTTCAGTAATCGCCTTGCCCAAGCCGGCGCTGATGACAACCTTGGTAATGCGGGGAATGGCCATGCGGTTGGTGATGCCCAACTCCTTCGCCAGGGCCGGGGCAATTTCCTCATTGTATCGTTTCAGCAGTCGCGGGCTGTAGCCAGCCGGGAAAGCCTGCGCCTTGCCGGATTCAACAACTTCCTCCTGCGTGGATTCCCGCGCGCCACCGGCCTTTTCCGCTTTTTTTGCGGCTTTCGCCGCCTTAGCGGCTTCGATCTGCTCGGCCGTGGGAGCAGACTTTACTTTCTTTTCTTTTTCTTCTTTTGCCATGATTTCAATACCTCTGTAGTTTTTGGTTTAACCGGCGATCAGCTTATGCCCGCCCCACAACACCCAGATCACTGCCGGTCTTCGCGGCCACCCGATGCTTCTGACCATCGCGGACGACAAACTTCACGCGGCAACCTTTATTGGTGGCCGGATCAATCGGCTGAACTTTGCCCAGCGGCAACGGAGCCGGCTTTTGGATACGTCCACCGCGACGGTTGCGTTCCGTGGGACGCACATGCTTCCACTTGACGTTGATTCCCTCAACGAGCACTTCCTGCTTATCGGGATACACCGCCAGGACTTTGCCGGTCTTGCCGCGATCCGCGCCGGAGCGAACGATCACCATATCATCTTTGCGTATACGTGCTGCCATAATTCAGACCATCCTTCAACGGCATGTTGCGCCGCTTCAAACAACTTCGCTGGCCAGCGATACAATCTTCATAAAATTCTTTTCACGCAGTTCTCGGGCGACCGCCCCGAAAATGCGGGTGCCGCGCGGCGCACTTTCATTATCCACCAGAACCGCCGCATTGCGATCAAAGCGGACATAGCTGCCGTCGGCGCGCCGGATCGGCTGGCTGGTGCGGACGATGACCGCCTTGGCAACCTCGCCTTTTTTCACATCGCCGTTGGGCATGGCCTTTTTCACCGCCACGACAATTAAATCGCCGACATTGGCGGTTTTCCGGGTGAACTTCCCGCGGGCCGATGAGCCGCCGAGGACTTTAATGCACATGACCTGTTTGGCCCCGGTGTTATCCGCGACATCCAGTCTTGTTTGTTGTTGAATCATTTTCGCACCAGTCTGTTTTGAGGTTCAGTCCCGTTGACCGGAACACAAACCAATTCCTGTATTTCCATTAAACCTGACCGACCGCGGCCGGGGTGTCGGCGTCATGTTTGCGGCGTTCAAACATCTGCGATGCCTCGCCCGTGATGGCCGAAAGATCAATTCGCGGACCGCGGGTTACTATGCGCACCAGGCGATACGACTTGGTTTTGCTGTAGGGCCGGCACTGCATGACTTCCACATGATCACCAACGTGGCTCTCATTATTCTCATCATGCACATGCAGAACGGTCTTGCGCTTGATGTACTTGTTGTACTTGGAGTGCCGGGAGAGATATTCAAAAACCACCTTGCGGGTTTTATTGACCTTATCCCCGGTTACCACGCCGACAATGCGCGACCTTAACACGCGGGCTGTTTTCTGATTGGTATTGCTTTCACTGGTCATATCATATCCTGCTGACAAAATCACAACTTAACTCGCCTGGGCCGGGAGGCTCCGCTGATGCACAAGCGTGCGGATGCGGGCTATTTCCTTACGATTCTTGCGAAACAGCGACGTATCTTTCAGCCCGCCGTTGACGCGCTGAACCCGCAGATCGTAAACACTTCTCCGCAGCTCGGCTTCGCGGGCCTTTAACTGCGTTTCATCGAGCTTGCGCAGCTCATCAAGCATCTGTTTCTTTTTTGTTGCCATGCGTCACCTTTGCCTGTCCGGTTCATTCTTACATTGTGTGGCGGCGTTGCACAAACCGGGTGCGAACCGGCATTTTGCAAGCCACGCGGGAAAACGCCCGCCGCGCCACGGTCTCATCAACGCCGGCGATTTCAAACATCACCGTGCCTGGTTTTACTTCCGCCGCCCAGAACTCCGGCTCACCTTTTCCGGTTCCCATTCGTGTTTCAAGCGGCTTTTTCGAAAAGCTCTTGTGCGGGAATATCCGGATGTAAACCCGCCCTTCACGCGCCAGATAATGGCTGCACGCCATTCGGCCGGCTTCAATTTGCCGACCGGTGATTCGTCCCGGCTCCAGGGATTGCAACGCGTATTCGCCGAAGCTCACCTTGTTGCCGCGCGTGGCGTTGCCCTTCATGATTCCGCGCTGTTGCTTGCGCCATTTTACTCGTGCCGGCATCATCGCCATGCTTATGTCTCCTAATACCCATTTCCAATCGGAAATAGGCTAACACCATCAAATTCCCGGATTACCGACGCCGCGGTCGCCGCGGTGCCCGTCCCGTTCCGGCGGCTTCCGCTGCGGCATCCAGGTCGGCGTATAAACCGCGGTAAATCCAAACCTTGATGCCGATTACACCATAGGGCGTTTCACAATGCACCAGCCCGTAGGAAATACTGGCCTGCAGCGTGTGCAGCGGAATACTGCCGACAATATGTTTTTCCACGCGGGCGATTTCAGCCCCGCCGATCCGGCCGG
>JAJYZY010000114.1 GCA_021799715.1 Planctomycetota bacterium
CCGCCTGACCGACAATGTGGGGCGGCAGGTGGATTTCAAAAATATTGTGCTGATCATGACCAGCAACATTGGTGCCGATCTTATCAAGAGCGGCGGCATTCAAGGTTTCGGTTACGGCAAGCGCGATCTGGATCAGAACTTTGAGCAGATGAAACGCGGATTGCTGCGCGAAGTGGAGAAATTCTTCCGGCCGGAATTTATCAACCGTCTCGATGACACCATCATTTTCAAGCCGCTGACCAAGGATGATCTGTATCGCATTATTGATATTGAAATTCAGAAGGTGACCAAGCGGCTGGTGGAGCAGGGTATTAAGCTGGAAACCACGCTTGCCGCCCATGATTTCCTCATTGAGAAGGGGTATAACCCGGACTTTGGTGCCCGGCCATTGCGGCGCGCCATTGAGCAGTTCGTCGAAGATCCGCTGTCGGAATCGATTCTGCGCGGCGAATATAAGCAGATGGCATCGGTGAAAATTGACCGCGATGGCGACGCCTTGCGGTTTACCGGCGTGCCAAAGCATGAAGAACCCGCGGCGGCCGGTGCCGGAGGGGCGGTTGCCACCTGATCGGAAATGCCGACGCTTTGATTCTTTCAATTGATAGTCCGCCTGGGAAGCTCCCAGGCGGATTTTTTTTGAGCTGCTGCGTCCCGGCCAATATCGGCCGCGGGCCATGTGGTAAATATTGCCGGTATCCGCGGCGGTGAACGCAATAAAATCATCGATGGTCGGGCGGCAGTGAAGCCAATGGCCCCGGTTTATTGCACACGAACGAAATTCCACAAGAACCCAACCGCAGGGCAGCAGTGGTTCTACCGAACGCCGGAGCCGCGTTTTTTCTGTTGCTCGGCCAACAGGCCTTGCAGCATTTTGATTGCCTCCCACGCCTGCATGGGAGACATGCGATCCAAGTCCAATGCCTGCAATTGACCGGTAACCTGTGCTTCAATGGAATCAAACAGAGCACTTTGTGGTGATACGACCGTCGACGCGGCGCGGGGTTTGCCCCGGCTTACATGCACCGCCAATTGTTCCATCAGTTGCCTGGCACGCTGGATGACACTGCGCGGAATTCCCGCCAGGCGGGCCACCTGCACGCCATAAGATCGATCGGCGCTGCCGGGCACAATGCGGTGCATAAACAGGATTTGATCTTCCCATTCGCGTACCAGCACATTGTAATTCACCACCGCCGGGCTGCTGTGGGCCAATTGCGTGAGTTCATGATAATGCGTGGCAAACAGTGTTCGGCAGCGCGTTGTACCCGATAGAAATTCGGCTATGGCCCAAGCCAGTGCCAGGCCGTCAAGCGTGCTGGTGCCCCGGCCGACTTCATCAAGAATCACCAGTGAATTCTCGGAAGCGTGCAGAAGGATATTCGCCGTCTCCGTCATTTCCACCATAAAGGTACTCTGTCCAGCCGCCAGATCGTCCGCGGCACCCACGCGCGTGAAAATACGATCCACCAGACCGATGGTGGCCTGTTTGGCGGGGAGATAAAATCCCGCCTGGGCCATAATCACCAGCAGTGCCGTCTGTCGGATATAGGTGGATTTTCCCGCCATATTCGGCCCGGTAATCAATTGCAGAGTCGGACCATTTGCGGGTAGATCGATGTCATTGGGCACAAATTTTTCGTCCAGAATCCGTTCCACCACCGGATGCCGGGCGTCGCTGATGCGCAATTCGCGTTGCGTGGTGATCACGGGGCGGCAATAACGGCGCGTCCGCGCCAGATGGGCAATTGAGGCGATAACATCCAGACGGGCAATCTCTCCGGCGATGGTCCGCAGGCATTGGCATTGCGCCGCCAGAAATTCCCGCAGTTGCTCATACAAACTTATTTCCAGGGCTTTGGAGCGCTCCTGCGCGGTTAATAAATCGCTTTCGAAGTTTTTAAGTTCCGGCGTGATATAGCGCTCGGCGTTCTTAACGGTTTGTTTGCGGATAAATTCCGATGGAATTTTTGGAGAATGCACGTGCGTGATTTCAATGTAAAACCCGAAAACCTTGTTGTAACCCACTTTGAGCGATGAAATACCCGTCTGCGCGATAAGCTGTGATTGATAATTCGCCAGCCAGGCGCGACTGTTGGTGGCCAGGAGCCGCAAGCGGTCAAGTTCCGGGTCGCTGCCATCGCGTATCACGCCGCCGTCGCGCAGGTGGGCCGGCGGTTCATCCGCGATTGATGCGCGAATTTTCTCAGCAAGCGCGGCGGCAGGGCCGGCCAGTGGGGCGAGCTTATCGGGCAGATTTTCAAAAAATCCGGTCTGTCCCGCAAGTTTTATCAGCACCGGAACCGTTTCCAGAGACCGCGCCAGGGCAATAAGATCCCGCGGAGTGCAGCGGCGGCAGCAGATTCTGGCGGTGATGCGTTCAATGTCGGCGCAATCGGTGATGACCATCCGTAATTCATCAAGCCGATGTTCCAGTTCCAGCATCCGCGCCACCATGTTGTAGCGCTGTTCAATGTGCGCCGGATCACGCAACGGGAACAACAACCAGTGTCGCAACAGGCGCGATCCCATCGGGGTTTTGGTGTTGTCCAGTGCCCGCACCAGAGAACCCTCCGCCGAGTTCTGCCGCATGGATCGATTAATTTCCAGAGACCGCAGTGACGTGGGGTCAATGACCAGATGCCGACGGCGGTCAAAAATGCGAGGCGGTTGGAGATGTTCCAAAGCCGCTTTTTGTGTTTCATGCAGATAGGCCAGCAGGCCGCCGGCCGCGCGCAGGGCGGGGTCGCGGTCATCGTCAAATCCAAAGCCGGAGAAATTCAAAACACCGTAGTGTTTCCGGATACTCTCGACCGCATGATGCCCGTCAAGCTGCCAGGTGGGCCTGGCCGTGAGCGTGAGTTTAACAATGTCGCATAAATGTTCTACCCAGGATGGAACCTGATGATCCGGTGCTTCAGGATATATTAATTCGCGCGGACTGATGCGGGCCAATTCCTCCCGGCACGCCGCGAGGGTGTCAACAAGGGTGAAAAACTTGCCGGTGGATAATTCACACCACGCCATGGCCGCCCAATTCGTTTCGGAGGCGTTCGCCGCCGGCGCAAACGGATCGGCGGAAACATCGGCGCGCGGCGGGGCGGCCAATATCAGCATCGCGGCAAGGAAATTTTCCTCGCGCCCATCCAGCATGGTATCTTCGGTTAGTGTGCCGGGAGTAATTAACCGCGTCACCTGCCGATCAATAACACCCTTGGCTTGTTTGGGGTCCTCCATTTGTTCGCAAATTGCCACGCGGTAGCCGGCGGCAATCATGCGCTGCAGATACCCATCCACGGCGTGGTACGGCACGCCTGCCATGGGCACGGCATTTTCACCTTTGCTGCGGCTGGTCAGGGCCACCCCCAGCGCACGGGCTACAATTCTGGCATCTTCATAAAATGTTTCATAAAAATCACCGATGCGGAAAAACAGGATGGCATCCGGATACTGGGCTTTATAGGTTTGATATTGCCGCATTGCCGGGGTAAGTTCCGCCGGATCAATCGACGCGATGTTCTGTTTGTTAAGTTGCTCACCCATGACCTGATATTGTACCGGCCCCGGCATGAATGCCAACTTGCCGCCGCGAAATTATTCACGCGATGATCGACCCTGGGTTCATTGACACCGGGCCGCCGCGATCCTATTGTGGACTTCAGAAATTCCGTTCGCGGGTTGTTTGAAAGAACTTTGGGGGTGCCTATGCTGTCGGCTGGATTAATTGTCCTCTTCGTCGTAGCGCTGGTGGTTGTTATTATTGTCCTGATCACCGTGGGCAATGTTTTTAATCTCTGGTTACAGGCCTTTTCCGCCGGCGCGGACATCAGTCTATTTGACCTTATCGGAATGAAATTGCGCAAGGTTGACGCCCGCGCCATTGTCACGGCCAAAATTTCGATGGTGCAGGCGGGCCTGCCGGTGGAGACCAGTCAGTTACAGGCTCATTACATGTCCGGCGGCCGGGTGTTGAATGTCGCCAAAGCCATGATTGCCGCCCATCGCGCGAATATTGAATTGCCTTGGGATCAGGCCACCGCGATTGATCTTGCGGGCCGCGATGTGCTGGAAGCGGTACAAACCAGCGTCAACCCGCGCGTCATTGATGTTCCCAACGCCGCCAGTGGCCGCCAGACCCATGAAGGTGTGGCCAAAGATGGCATTCAACTACGGGTCAAAGCCCGTGTGACCGTCCGTACCAACATGCGCCAACTGGTCAGCGGAGCTGGTGAAGAAACCATTGTGGCGCGGGTGGGTGAAGGCATTGTCGCGGCCATCGGTTCCGCAGATACGTATAAACATGTGCTTGAACAGCCGGATATGATCAGTAAAACCGTGCTGGCCAAAGGCCTTGATGCGGGAACCGCGTTTCAGATTCTCTCGATTGATATCGCCGATATGGATGTCAGCGAGAATATCGGTGCCCGGCTGCAAACCGCCCAGGCTGAGGCCGCGAAACAACTCGCCCAGGCCGAAGCCGAAAAGCGACGGGCCTTAGCGGTGGCACAAGAGCAGGAAAACAAAGCCTTGGCGCAATTCAACCGCGCCAAGGTTATCGAGGCTGAAGCCCAGGTTCCCATGGCCATGGCCGAGGCATTCCGCAAGGGAAACCTGGGGATAATGGATTATTACCGTATGAAAAACATGCAGGCCGATACCCAAATGCGGGAATCAATCGGCGGTTCGAATGCCACCGGATCGGGATCGGATAATCGTCCATCCGCAACGTAATATTCAATTGTGGAGTACCCGGAGATGGGACAACTTCCTAAAGACCCGCAGCAATTGGCGCAGGATATTCTCGCCGGACGTGTGAGCATCCAGCAGTTGCAGGCTGAACAGGCCCGCCGCCGCGCCAATCAGGAGGTTTTGCGCCAAAACATGCGGACGCGCGGTAATGCGCCTGCCTCCGCCGCACGCGCATCCGCTGGCGGGCAAGTTGTTAAGCCGAATGGGAAAATATCGCGTCAGGCCGCGGAGCCGTCGCGGTTGCAGACTTCCTCCCCGGCACCGGTTCGTGTTGCCAAACAGCCAACCGCGGCAACGCGCGCGGCCACTGGACAGGCTGCAAGTTCTGCTGTGCCGGCGGCTGCCAGGCCATCCAAATCTTCTGAAGGAAAAGCAGCTTCCGCTCCCGCCCCAAAACCCGCTGCCGCACCCCGATCAACATCCCAAACCGTTCGCGCGGTGATGAACAATCCTCAGACGCTGCGAAGTGTGTTTGTATTAAGTGAACTGCTGGATAAGCCGCTGTCCTTGCGGAATGATCCATTGGATCGATTCTAAATCATCGCTGGTTGCGCGACAAAATGATATTGGTGCCAGGTACCAATGTGAATTGTGTCTGGTGCTTCGGCATAAAGCGCATGAAAAACCGCCCCGACGACATTCATTTAAGTGCACCGGCTATGAAAGGAACAATTAACAATAGCGTGTAGTTTCCGGAGCGATTCAAATGCAAGGCCGCTGGCGCGGTTATTTCAATTCAATCTTATTTTGATTGAACGCTGCTTGTCGGGATACCTCCTTTCGGTTACTCCGTTAGGTTCATCCGAAACATATTTTCGACTATTTTTTCCGATAACACAAGTAAAAAACATCAATTTTGTTGAATAATCAAAAATTGCTGATTGCGAAATTAAGCCTGTATTTTGTTTGTCGGTATAATTCGCCCCATGGCCAAGCAGAAGAATTATTTCGTTTGTCGCAATTGCGGAGGCATACAACCGAAATGGATGGGAAAGTGTCCGGATTGTAATTCTTGGGATAGTTTGGAACAAATGACCCAAGCCACCGCTGATCCTCATCGCCCCAGGGCGTTATCGGAAGAATCCACGGAAAACCCAATCGGCCAGTTAGCCGCGCAGGACGATGCTCCGGCCCGACCTTTGTCAGAAATTCCGGAACTGGATATTCCGCGAATGCCCACTGGTTTGCCGGAATTTGATCGGGTGCTCGGCGGCGGCATCGTACCCGGTGCCGCCGTACTGCTGGGCGGCGATCCGGGAATCGGCAAATCCACTTTGCTGTTGCAGGCCAGTGATCGCATGGCCCGGCAAGGACATCGGGTCTTGTATGTCAGCAGTGAAGAATCGGCGCAACAGACCAAATTACGCGCCGGCCGCCTGGGGGTCGCTGATGATCGACTGCTGATTTATGCGCAGACGAATCTGGAAAAAATCGGGCGACAAATCCAAAAATTGCGTCCGCATCTGTGTGTGATTGATTCCGTGCAGATGATTTATGAACCATCCAATGCTTCCCCGCCCGGCAGCATTTCCCAGTTGCGCGACTGTGCCACCGAACTGGTTTATCTGGCTAAAGCGGGTGGAACCGCCGTTTGTCTGGTCGGTCATGTTACTAAACAGGGCCTCCTGGCGGGTCCGAAACTGCTGGAACACATTGTTGATACGGTGTTGTATTTTGAAGGCGATACCCATCATGATCATCGCATTGTGCGATGCGTTAAAAATCGGCACGGCAACACGCTGGAGGTGGGTTTATTCCGCATGGGTGCCGGAGGTCTGGAAAGCGTGGAAGACGCTTCGGCATTATTAATTGAACCGCATGCCGGATCACCTCCCGGAAGTGTTATTTGCGCTGTGACGCAGGGTTCCAGGGTGCTGGCACTGGAAATTCAGGCGCTTACCGCCGAAAGCATGCTGGGTTCCGCCCGGCGAAAGGTCAGTGGATGCGATGCCAATCGCGTTGCCATGATCATAGCCGTTCTGGAAAAGCGCTCCGGTTTGCGTCTGGTGGATCAGGACGTATTTGTCAATGTGGTGGGGGGTATGCGCATCAACGATCCCGCCGCGGATGCCGCCATTGCCTTGGCCATTGCGGGTGCCCGCCTGAAGCGGGGACTCAACAGTCGAACGCTGGTGATGGGCGAACTGGGGCTTTTGGGCGAATTTCGGCAAATTGGGTCGCTGGGCCAGCGCATCAGCGAAGCTGGGCGGCTCGGATACAGCCAATTGCTGGTTCCGGTTCATCGCAGCGAAACCGATAAAGCCGCCGCCGCCGGTGCCGGCCGACAAATGCAGATCATAACCTGCCGCACACTCGACGAAGCTCTGGCCGCCCTGGAATAGCAAGGCCAGCATTTCGATACCCCCGGCCTTTGGCGAGGTGTATCCGGCGCGTGCCCGACCGGGAGCCTGTCCGGTTATTGGCCGGCATTGCTCTCTGGCTCCCTCCGGTTTGGGCGACGCTATTTACTTCGTTAACCAGTGCTCCAACCGACATTGCGGCGGGAGCAAGCCCCACTTGTTCGAATATAGCCATCCATGAAATCCTTGCAATAAAATGCGGGATAATTTCCCGCAGACCGACATACGTATGTCACTGACAATTGGAACGATTGCCGTTACCGGCGGTTGACCACCCGCCACTGTATTGTGCCGCGGTCCGCAGGGCCAGTTCATGCACACTGGCGATGAGTTCCGCGGGTTGCAAAACCCGGCAATTCGGCCCCAGGCTAAGAATCCACCAGACGATTTCATCCAGTCCATCGACATCGAAACTCATGATGGCCGAGCCATCAGGTTGATGCTCAACTTGCTGCGTGCCGTGCCACTGGGTTTCCGTTGTGCCCGTGGCGAAAGAGGCGTTGATATGCAATCGGATATGGTAGCGCTTCGGCCCTGGAATCATACGC
>JAJYZY010000007.1 GCA_021799715.1 Planctomycetota bacterium
CGCCCGTTCCGCCGCGTTGTTGGTCCCGTCTACTGCATCTTCCCAGAGAAAGACCGTCAATTCCTTTTCATGTTTCCGCAACCGTGCGGCCAGACGATTCGCATGGGGTTCTTCCAACTCGTAGCACCGTGCACGATAATGACTCAATTCTCCCATACGCTTGTCATGTTGTTTGATAAAATAATTAAACCGCCTGGCCAGATCGCAGCATCGCGCCACGCTGGCCGTCTGATTCCCGGCGCGCCGGGACACTTCACCATCCATGGTGAAACCAAGCATAACACCGATTACCCCATCGCGCCAGTGCCGTTATTGCGAATATTCGCCGCGGAGCGGTAAACAGTTACCCGCCGACATGATCAGGGATGACCTGCAATCCGCTGGAATCGCCTAAATGGATGATTCCGGGCGCGTATTCGATTTCCACTCTTTGCGGCACCAATTCATATCCGGGCTTGCCGCCGCTGGCGTGCATCCGAAAACCGCGCAGCAACTGGCCACCGGAACCGATGATCAGAGCGTCTTGGCGGATTGCTTGGCGCTTCGGGATGGAAAACAGGATTATTCAGGGATACCCAGTAGACAAACAATCGCATCCGCCCAAGGTGAAGAAAACTCGCACCAGATGCAGGAAACTCCTGTCTATCAAGGCATTCCGAGGGGTGGGGATCGAACCCACGACCAAGGGATTATGAGTCCCCGGCTCTAACCGCTGAGCTACCCTCGGGTTTTTGCGAACCGCCGGTTATCTGTCGGCAGCCGTTCGCAATTCCAATCTTTGTATCCGCCCCGGCGGTTTGATGCAACTGTTTGGCGGCTCTAAAAAGCTCAATATATTTGACCTGTTGTGCCAATAACGGAATAATAAGGGCTTCTTTGGCGGATATGCGGGTTGGTCCAGAGGCATAGATGATCCCGATAGGTACAGATGCACCCCGGCGGCGCACACCATGGATGAATTGGGCCATCATTGCGCTGTGTTTTATCATCTATTTCATTTCCCATCCGGACAATCCCAATGCCCATTATCTGGGGGTGAACTCCGGATGGGGTAAGTTTCTGCTGTGGCGGCAGCACCTGCATTTGTATCAGTTTGTCACCTATCTGTTTCTCCATGCCAATATCATGCACATACTGGGAAACATGCTGTTTTTATGGGTCTTTGGTGATGTCGTCAACGAACGCCTGGGCCACATTCCTTATTTATTGTTTTTCCTGGCCGGAGGAATTTTTGCCGGGGTCGGACAGGTGTTAACTTCCGGAGCGCCAACGCTGGGGGCTTCGGGTGCCATTGCGGCCGTGGCGGGCATGTTTCTGGTGCTGGCTCCGCTGACCAATATTCGCGTCTGGTTTTTCTTTTTCATATTCAACGTGCCGAGCCTGTTATTTGTCCTCTTTGAAATTGTCACGTTTGATCTTGCCGGGGAAATATTTCCCGGACGCAATGATGATGTCGCCCATTTTGCCCACCTGACGGGCTACACCACCGGCTTTACCGTGGGAATTATCCTTCTGGCCCTGCGACTGGTGCCGCGCGATCAATCCGACTTGCCGGCATTGCTCAATCGCTGGCGGCGCAGACACGTGTACCGCTCCATGGTGGCTGCCGGATTTAATCCTTTTGCCGGCGCAGCATCGGGCGGAAGCATTGTCCGGCCCGACGGCCCCATGCCGTTACGTTCGGATTCTCCCGATTATTCTCGCTGCCAGGAGTTGCGAAATCGCATTACCGAATTGCGGAAAGATCATCAACTCTCGGAGGCCGCCAATGTATATCTGGAGTTGAAAAAACTGGATCCCGGGCACGTTCTGGCGGCGCAAACCCAGTTGGATATTGCCAACCAACTCATGGCGGCCGGACATTATCCGCAGGCGGCCAATGCGTATGAAGATTACCTGAAGTACTACGGCACCGGCACCAACTGCGATCAGGTGCAGTTGGTGCTGGCATTGATTTACACCCGTTATTTTATCAATCGCAACCGGGCCATAGATCTGTTTCAAAAAGCGTTGCCCAAACTGCATGACGGCACGCAGCGCGACATGGCGCAAAAGGAACTCGCCGCCCTCAAAGCCATCAAGGCCTGAACGTCACCAGCTTTGCAGTTCACCGATGAGTTCTTCCACCAGATCCTTCATGGTCACCAGACCGACAGGATGCCCCTGCCGATTGACCACAATGGCAATCGTGTGATGCGCGGATTGCATAAGCGTGATGGCGGAACGCACGGATTGTTCCGGAAACAGGGTAATCGGCTGCTTGAGTTTGCTCTTGATATTAAAGCCATCTTTCTGCGCCAGCATATCCACCACGGATATTACGCCGAGAACATCTTCCGTGCTGCGCCCCAGTACCGGCAGGCGGGAAACATGATACCGCCGTACCAGGGCCAGAAACCCCACGCGGCTGATGGTCTGCGGAATGCCAATGACCCGATTCCATGGCACCATCACATCTCCCACCACCACATGCGCCATGCGCAACGCGCGGGTTATCAAATCCCGCTGCGTGTCGCTGATCAGTCCGGTAGCGGAAGACTCTTCCGCAAAGCGCAGCACCGCCGGTGCCGATCCGGTTTTTGCATCACCCGGACGAAATAGCCGCAGGGCCAGAATATTCAGCAGCAGCAGCAGGGGCAGCAATGGAACAACGGTAATAATCCGAAGAGCGGACTTTAGAAATCCCACGAGGCGATACGTCCATTGATCGGCGTGAATCATGAACATGTCTTTGGGAATAATTTCCGCAAACAAAAGCATGAAGGGTGTAAGTAGAAAAGCCAGCACCAGCAGTTGGAGTTGATCCGGAACATGGGCGTAGCGCAATAGCACCGTGGCCCCGGCTGAAACTACAAAGTTGCAGATATTCTGCCAGATCAGCAAACCGGCCAGCACGGCGGATGGTTCGCGCAGCCAGCGCTCAATTTGCAGGGCCGCCGGATCTTTTCGCCATGATCGCAACTGCAGGCGGAGCCGCGAAACGGTGTAAAGACCGGTTTCCATTCCGCTGAAAATCATGGACCCGAGCAATCCGAGAATGGCCAGAATCACCCACGGCCAGATTGCCGCCAACCGCGGTATCACCCATGCCAATGCCCCGCCATGGGCTGCAAAATATAAAGCCCGGATCATAGCCGCCCCTCTGGATGTGGTGGATCGTTGTTTTGGCCTTGAGAAGAATCGTTGGCCTGATCGCGCAGGATAATTTTTACCTGCTCCACCCTTCGTCCGCGCATGGATTCAACCGTTAATTGCAGGTGGTCCAGTGATACCACGTCACCGGGACGCGGCACACGATTAAGCTGCGCGTAAATAAGTCCGCCCACCGTGGAAATATGCGGGGCTTTTACCGGATCGCCGAAAAGTTCGCCGCATTCAATGAGTGATAAATCACCGGAGACTATAAATTCATCCGGGGCAATCTGTTTAACGGGAATTTTAACTGGATCATTGGGTTCATAAATCTCCCCGATAAGTTGCTCGACAACATCTTCCAGGGCGATCATCCCGGCGATGCCGCCATACTCATCCACCGCCATCGCCATTTGAATGTGCTTTTCCCGGAAACCCGCCAGCAGCCGATCCAGTGTCTGCAATTCCGGCACAAAATAAACCGGCCGCAAAAGTGTTGTCAGCGCCGCGGATGTGGCGGGTGTTTCAAGCAGAAACGTCTTGGCGTAAATGACCCCCAGAACGTTATCAATATCACGATCATAAACCGGGATTTTGGAAAGGTGGCTGCGTTCAATAAGCTCACCAAGTTCGGACATGGGCCGCTGGATATTAAATGCCACCATATCCACCCGGGGCACCATCACATGGCGCACTCGGATTTCCCGCAACCACAGCACCTGCTGCAGCACCTGATTTTCCGCAACATCAATAACGCCCTGATCCCGGCTCATCAACAGCAGTTCACGCAATTCCACCAGCGATAAATTGGGGCCGGCCTTGCGACCCAGCAGGCGATGCGAAGGATTGATCAATACCCGTTCAATGAGGTTTAATGCCGGACTGGCCGCGCGCATCAGTATTGTCATCGGACCCGCCGCCAGCGGTGCCAAATACCGGTTGAATCGCCGGGCGAAAATCTTGGGCATCAATTCGCCGAAGTACGCGACAATCAGTACCGGCACAAGACTCAAAGCGATAACCGCGAGATGGCCATAATGACGGTTAAGGCGTTGCAGCAGGATGGTGCTAAGCACAAATATGAGAATGGTACACGCCATATTGACCAGCAGTATCAGCACCAGCAGCGGCCGCCCGCGTTCACGCAACGCCGCCGCCATGATTTGTCCGCGTTTACCGCTGTGTTTGAATTGATACAGTTCATGCCGGGTCAGCGAAAAAAACACCGTCTCCACACCGGCAAATACAGCCGCGATAGCCAGCATTGCCAGCATGGGCAGCAGAAGGTCAATGTTGTGTATGAAAAACGCCGCCATGGTCCGTCCCGCTCCGGCCAGCACGTTGACCGTGTCGATCATCTTGTGCGTTAAAGCTCCGAATTGCAAGGCCCATTGGCGCGCCGCCGACGGTTCGTACCGCCAATCACCGCAAACCGCGCGGTTATCATGCTGCTATTGATTTCCGACGCCCGGTTGGCTGCACTGGCACACAAAAGTTAAAACCGGATTATGCATGGCATTCATGCATCGTTAATATCTCATGGTTATCCTCTAAGCGCGGTTTTTGATTGTTGAATGGAACATTGCGTGCGGTGGTTTTGCTTGTTGCTGCGATCATTCATCCTCCCGGCCCGTGTTGCGCGCTATAGCCTCGTGGGGATACTGTTGTTGTTTCTGGGCGCAGTGTGCGGATGTGCCGCCCCCGACACCGCATCACAACTGGTGCTCCGGCAAAATAAACTTCTGGGGATATTGCAAAATGTTTCCGACGCCTCCGACCGGCGAAAAAGGGCGGATCGGCATTTGCTGAAAATCATGGCACCCGACAACCCAGCCCGGCTGACCGCACTGGTGCGCGTGGTGCAGGGTTATGGCCAGGCCCCGACGATGAAGATATATGCCATGGATCAGCTCATGACGGCGGACAAGCTTCTGGGAATCGCGGTCCTGGCGCGGCAGCTTCCGCGTTTTCAGCATTGGCGCGTATTGAGCCATGCCTGTGCCCTGGCGCGGGCCACCGGAAATCCCGCCATGTTGGACCCATTGATTCTTTCGCTCAATCGCCCGGCACGGCGTTTTGCTATTCCACAACGCCCCGAATCCCTGGCAATTCGCTCTTTGTTCCCCGAAGGTCTGCGGCGTTGCCTGGCGGAGAAGCTCATCGCGGGACACACTCTGAATGCTCGCCTGGCGGCTCTGAGTGTGTTGTATTATCTGCAATCCCGCAAAGAGTTGTATTCATTAATCATGAAGCAGGGACATGCACCTGACGCATTGATGTCCGCCCTTCATTGGTATGCGCGAAAGTTCGGTTACGTTCCACATACCGCAGAACAAGTGGCTTGGATTGAGGAATTATTTGCCGGCCGGTTTTCAAGGCTGGTCCAATTGGCCCAATTGCACTGTCGCTTTGTGCCGCCGGCGGGAAGACACCGGCTGGCGGCGGCATGCAAATCCGTAACTGCCGGTAATCCCGCAAATAGGCCGTCGTCGCGGGCTGCTACATCGGGCTTAAAATCTCATCGCGGCAATATCCGCGCCGGGACGTGCATGCCGGACGGAATTCCGCCACGACTTATTGGCCTGCTGGCCATGCTGGCCAATCCGCAACTCTTTGTGCCGCGCCAAAACTTGATTGCCATTGTGCAGCGCGATTATGCCTCCCGTCGGCATATCCGCCGGCCGGGCCCATATCCGGGATCTCCCGATAATCCTAATCCTTCATGGGCCGACAATGCGGGAAAATTATCCTATTGCGATTTGTTGCTGGTGCAAACGCTTTATTCGGCACTGGCGCGCCGTTATTTCCGCGCGGAACTTACGCAACTGGGCAGACGATCTCGGCACAACACCAGAGCGGAGGAAGGTGGATTGATCCAATTGCCGGCTATTGATCGGCCAAGCGGCCACACAATGCCGCGCTTGCGCCTCAAAGATTACAGATCATTGCGGCACATTAACAGCGGCGTCTACATGACCGGTCCGGCGCTGATGTTGGACACACCATCGGGATTGGCACAATATATTTTCCATTTTCAGAAAATGGATAATCAACGGTACACCGGCCCCGCTCCCGGTGATCTGCGCTATGTCCGCGCCGCGCGCTGCGTGGTGGTGATATTCACATCCCTGAGCCGATACAGCTTTGATGCCACCGCGGATTTTCCGGACGGGGCGGTCTTGGATTTGGGCGTGTTTTCAAAAAGCCGTACTGCACGGTTCGCAAGCCATGACTGGCCATAACGGGTTCGTAACATTGCGGCTCAATGATCAGTCCCGGTGCGCAATCAACTTCGTGCTATCGTTTGCGACTCCAGCGAAACGGCCGCGGGTTTCCACCGGGCGGCGTAGGCGCAGGCCAACAACAAAGCGCATTGGGACCTTTCAGGCTCATGCCGTCGGTCCCCGGGGCGTGCTTGGAAAATACCCTCGTTCTGAACCGCAGATTCCGCGGATGTTCGCAGATCATGGTTGTCAAAACGCCGGTACAATTGCCGTTCGAGGTTATTGCGATATGCTGCCTCCATCAACCAAACTGGTGGGCGATGATTCCCGTCCCAACTGCCCAACCAATCGCCGGATCACATCCCATCTGCGCCCATCGACGTCATCAGCGGTACCGTCCGCCTTCTTTCGCGCCGGCAGATTCTGTCGCAGCAACGAACACGATTGCAATGCCGCGGAGACGGCCATGTACGAACCGAAAACAATGGACAGCCCGGCCCGGTGTTATAGAACCCCGAACTAACGCCGGTTATGTATCGTCGCCGTGGTTGAGTCCCTTTTGCATTCTTATTTAGATTTGTCACCCCAGGCCCGAACGTGGTGGCGAAACGCTAAGAATCAAACTATACTCGCGGGCTAGAATGAACAGGATAAATCAGATCATGAATCATATCATTGTTGTCACCGAGGGACTTGAAGCGGTGCCCTTCGCCTGGTTGAAACAGCACGCGACGGTTCGTGAAATATCATATAAAGACCGCCCCGCGCTCAATGCCGCGCTCGCCGATGCTGAGGGTCTTATTGTCCGCACGTATACACAGGTTAACGCGGATCTTCTTGCCGGGGCGGCAAAACTGCGGGTCGTTGGACGGGCCGGGGTTGGATTGGAAAATATTGATCAGGACGCCTGCGCCGGCCGCGGCATTCAGGTTATCTCCACTCCGCAGGCCAATACGCACGCGGTTGTGGAATATGTGTTTAATCTTATTTTTACACTTGCCCGGCCCGTGGTAAACCTCAAGACTCCCATTTCCGCGGATGAATTTCACCGTTTTCGCAAAACCAGTCGCGGCCTGGAATTGCATGGCAAAACCTTGGGCATTCTGGGCATGGGCCGCATTGGCCGGGCCGTGGCGCGCGTGGCCCACGCCTTTGGCATGAATATCATCTACAACGATGTCGTGAATGTGGCCGCGCATGTTGATGTTCCGGCGCAAAGCGTGGAAAAGCCGGAGTTGTATCGCCGCTGCGATATATTGACGGTTCATGTCAGCCATCGTCCCGGCAACGCGGGAATGATCAACCGCGATGTGTTCGATCTGATGGGGAAACAGGCCATCATAGTTAATACGGCGCGCGGCGAAGTGATTGATGCGCACGCCCTGGAGGAAGCTTTGAGATCGGGCAAAATCGGCGGAGCGGCTTTGGATGTTCACGAACCCGAGCCGCCGGGTGCCGATTATCCGCTTTGGGGCGCGCCCAACCTGATTTTCGCGCCCCATCTGGCCGCGCGCACCCAAGGTGCCATGGACGCCATGAGTTGGGTCGCCCGTGATGTTGTGGAATATCTGAATTCACATGGCTCGTAAGCGCCATATTCCGCCGCGTGCAATCAGTTTTGTCCGGGCCGATCAATTGCACGCCGACAATATATTCAGCAAGAAATGGCCCGCCCCAAAACCGGGAACGCCGGGCGGTTATGACCGCCGCCAGCGGCGTCCAGGGCCTGCCACCAGAGCGTGTGAATAACTCTCCCGAAAACAATCGCCCGTGCTGTGCATGGGCGTGGAACAGGTGGTGCACCCGCTCGCATGCGGGGCCGTCCGGCGGTATTCTATGCCGGTGCGCAAGAATAGGTGAATCGGGCTTGGGCGCACAGGTTCTCTGGAATGAAAGCATCCGCGCTACGGGACAACGTGCGGGTAGCTGGGCAAGGAAGTGGGCACGAGCCAAAAGAAGGATTTCCTCTTGGTACGGCACAAACAACAAGAGCGTGCAATAAAAGAAAGCGATATTGCCGGCAAGCGGTTTGTCTACCGCGCCGCCGGCCGCCGTTCCATGCGCCTGACGCTTCGCACGGATCATCGCCTGGAGGGGGCACCATCCATCAACGAGCATAGTTGGGCGATTGAAGATGGAGCATTGGTACTGCGCCACCGTAACGGCCGGCCGACGGTTACGCTTGGCACCGCGGACGGCCGGCATTTCACTGGTACCGACCTCACCACCACTCCGCCCGAGACCGCCCGGTTGTCACCGGATTGGCGGGCCGCCTTCGGCCCGCTTAACGCGCTGGTGCGCGAAATGCGTTATGCCCTTCTGGCGGATAAGCGGCCGGCTCCGTTAATGCAGTCGCGGGCTACGCTGCTGGAAAACAGCGTGGCGGTTCGATTCGGCAGCAAAACCATTCGCTGGATTTTTCCGTTCTCCGGGGTCAAGCGTTTTATGCAAAAGGCTATATTGCCCTGGGCACTGCCGAATTGCGACGTGATCAACGAACCTGCTCCCGCGGATTTTGTCATCGGCGTATATCTCAATGATGTGACAATCACCACAAGTTTTGCGGATTTTTCCGGACAAAAATTTCTGCTTTCCGTTGAGAAAGAGACACGCCACCCCAAAATACCGAATTGTCTTAGTTTTGTTCAGAACCCGCGGCCCGACGATGATGCCGCATACATTCGATATGCTCCGACCTTCTGCTGCTGGGTGCCTCCGCGGGACACCGCTAAGACGCGCAAATGCTCGGTGGTGGATAATGGACAATATGCCTGGCGCGTTGAAATGATCCGTGATCTGGCCGGGCAAATCGGCGACGTGGATGTTTTCGGCAAACTTTCAGGTCGTCCGCTGGGCGGTTATCACCGCAGCAGCAACAGCCGCTTCGGCAATGACAAATACCTGGGCATTGAAAATCATTGCTTTTATTTATCCCTGGAGCGGGCCGTCGCGGATGATTATATAACCGAAAAATTCACGGACGCCATTTTATGTAACGCCGTGCCCATTTATGACGGGGCGGGAAACATTGATGTCTATTGCCACCCGGATGCGTATATTAAAGCTTCGGACGTTGGCAGCATTGACTGGAATCAGTGGAAAAAGGAATATGACCGGCGGCTGCCGGCCTTGCGAGCGCAAAAGGAATTGATACGCACACGATTAAATATTTTTTCCTATTTTCACCTTATTACCGAAGATTTGTCATTGCTTGACAAGCTCCGCCCCATCACCCGATAACGGCTCTTCAGGCATAACGCCATGCGATGCCCAAAGCTCTGCTGTGAACACCCGCGGCCGGTCGGCTGGGGTGGCAAAGGAAGACACCAAGTTAACCATGCACTGGTCCTACGGGAATCGGAGGCCCTTGCGTGTTCGTCTAAACAGATCACGCGGAAATGCGCACTGCGTGATTTGAATCACGTCCGCGCGTTTCCACTCGCGTATCGACGGCTAACGGCGTTTCTATCGGCGCGCCGATAGAAACGACCATATGTCGATAGAAGCGCCGATAGAACGTCGTTAGGTACCGCAACTCTTTATTTTGCAGACACATAACGCGGCCAATGCACGAAGGAAACGATTTTTGGCGGCGACAGAAGCTGTTGCGACCCGTACCGACCGGAAGAGAATTGCCGGAATTATCTGCGAAAGCCCACAGCAATAACCCGGCTAAAACACGATAGACAGAATGGCTGAAAAGTAATACGGACACACTTCCACCATTTCGCGCTTTAGTGCTAAATAAGAGCCTACGGGGCGTAGGCTACCAGGTCGTTCTTAATATGCGGATTACGTGAAATTAACAGGCCGTGCAATTCTTTCCAATCATCTCCTGTGACAAGGTGGCCAATCCCCTGCATATTCGCGCGCACGAAACCAGCGTTCCGCAGCACGGCGTTGGACCGTAGTTCATTTAAACTAATTTCCGCAGTTAATGAACATAACTTCTCAATATTTCGAAATATCGCTGTCCCTGGCCGCCAACTGGCATGTTGCCTGTTTAACTCGCCTTTAGCAACAAAGATGTCAGTAATACTTTTCACCGGCATGCACCGGTACATCAACAGCAAGTCATCTTGCGAGCAATCTTTTCGTACTGCCCATGCAATTTCATGGTCCGACAACTTCGACTGTTCGCTCCGAACCGCGCCCTGAATCCATACGGCCTTCGGAGCATTGAAACGATTTCTTAGCTCCACAATTTTTACGTTGTCCGGAGCATCAGGCCAATCGTTTTGCCAACATACGATGTAGTCGCACTTTGCGGGGTCGTGTCCATGCTGTCGAAAATTGCTTGCACGATACTCAAATTCTATCTTAACCTCGCCTTTCTCCCCATTTAATCGTTCAGCGATGCAATCGGGAAAACGCTCCTGCACACGCCTGACGCGGAAGCCCAAAAATTCGGCGTGGGCTGCGAACAGGAATAACACCCCCATCTCATTTCTGGGGAGAAAGTCTGCATTGAGTTTCGCGTGCTCTGTTCCCTGGCCCTGCATTTTCAATGTACTCCAAAGTCCTCGTAGTCCCCTTGTCGGTGCCGTGTACCGGGACGATAACAGCAATTGATCTGATCATACCAAGAAAGTCCGCTTTAGCACGCCCCAAAAAACCACAAACGCGAAATAAGCTTTTTTCCTGCGCGGTGCGCCGGTAGAATACTCCCAAAATAAAAGGAGAAGCCATGTACAAAATCCAAATAAACCCAACCGCACTGCACCTCATCCAAAAACACCCGGTAGCAATCCCACTTTGCGTCGTGGCCAGTATCACATTGCTGCAATGGGTAATACGCTTGATAACGAGAGCCGGGCGCGAGGAGCACCAACAAACGACCATCAAACCCACACAAACCATAGATGGGCAACGCGCACACAACGCCCTCGAACACATGGTTCAAGACCAGAACACGCAGGACAAAAATTGAAGGTGCCCAAGGGAATCGGACCGGAATAATAAAATGCGGGAAAACTGGGGGACTAGGATTCGAACCTAGACAAACAGAGTCAGAGTCTGCTGTGCTACCGTTACACCATCCCCCAAGGGATGATCACTATCCTAAACAATAGCCGGGATTCGGACAAGCGTTGCAACTTTGGCCCTGTGGCGAGCGGAGATTTGCCGCGTCGTGTTGTTTGGTGGCGGCCAGGGCACCGCCCGCCGGTGGATAAATCCACCGGCTCACATCAGGTTGCGCGCGACCGATGGGTTTGCATGGATGGCCGGGGGGTGCGGACCCGTGGACCGGCATTCTGCAATTAGATGATTGGCCCGTGTTCTGCGGATCGCGCGGGCGATAAATCAATATTTCCGCTTTTTAAGCATGGCCAACATGGACCCGGCCAGAAGAATCGCTGCGGCTGCGGGTTCGGGCACCGTAACCGGATCGACAAAGTTCCAGGCCAGGGCGTAGGTTTCAGTACTGGATATCATATTGCTGCCGCCGAGCATTTCCACGGCCAAGTCGTATTGGCCGGGGGCCAGAGTAGCCATCCCAAGAGTGGAATTAACGTTAATCTGTTGCAGATTATCCAGCATGCTGGTGCTGCTGGCGACTTCCTGCCCGGAGGAGTTCAGCAAAAACAGCAGCAGATGATTGATGCCGCTGGCCTGATAATCCTTATTCCATGTTAACGTGGCGGTTAAATCCCAACTGTTAACCGATGTTCCCGGCAGATTAAAGTCATAATTGTCAACTGCATTTTTGCTCGATGAAGCGGTTATGGACGCGAGATTCCATCCGGTTGTTGCCGCCACCGCCGGTCCGCTGAAACTGGCAGTTGGCGCGGTGGTCGTACTGGCCGATGAACCGCTGATGGCGGAACTGGTGCCGGCGGAGTACGCATGTTCCCCGCCCACCAGATTTTCGTATGAGTTATAGACATTCACCATGCCGGCACCATAACGCGGATCCAGCGGAGTAATGGCGTTGACGGTGGTGGGGTTGTAAGTATAGGTGCCACTGTTGGCGGTGTATGAATTAGTCCAGCCTTGTATTTTGGTGGCCCCATTTAACAACAGCGCCTTAACAGTGCGCATATCCGTGGCGGCGGAGGCAGTTCCCGCACCACCCATATTGTCATTGCCGGCCTGGATTAACAGAGCCGCCGAGCCTGATACCAGCGGCGCGGTATAACTGGTGTAACTGCCCGGGGCAATGAGATCCGGCGCGGATCGGCCATCCCACGTTGGCCCTACCCAGGTGGAAGGCGTGCCGCCGACGCCGGTATAGGCACCAACCGCGATGCCGTTATACATATCCGCCGGGGCATTGACATAACTTGGGGTCGGGGTGCTGGTGGTCTGGCCGTCGCCAATAGCGGTTACAAACAAGGTGTTGTATTCCGCGGCGTAGTTGTCCCATATCTGATCCAGATACTGGCTGGTGGAGGAAGTCACGCCGGGATAAACAAAGCTCTGATTCACAACCGATGGCGCTTCGCCGATGGAGCTGTTAATCGGGGCTGTGCCCGCGTAAAGGGTATTGTAATAGTCATTCTCCGCATACACATAAACGTGTGACACGTCCGGAGCCACGCCCGCGCCGGCCCCGCCATAAAAAAGTGAAGCGACATATTCCGCGTGCCAGGACGCGTCAGCGCTGTTGTACGATCCGGACGAATTCCCGCTTGCATCGATAAAAGTGAATTGGGCGTTGGTACTGAGATTGGCCGGGTTGGGTTCAAAAGCGTTGAGCGTGGTGCTGCTGACCGAAGCCTCCACCTGCGCCACATTGACGCCCGTGCCGTTAAGCGCCGGTGCCACGCTTTGCAATTGCGTCAGGCCGATCTGATCGAAGGTGGTGGTGGCGTAAAGAGCATTGGTGGCGGCAAACGCCGCCGCCAACGCCACCGCCGCGCCGGCGCACCGCGCGGCATTGTTATAAGATGTAGACGTATTACTATCTACAAGCGTAATTGTTTTAGGACTCAACGACATCGGGGTGGGTTTGGTATTCATCGGCAGGCTCCGCAACGGGCGCTTTGGCCCAAACAACTCTGGCGACCGAAGGCCCGGCCGCCGGCGAGTAACAACATGTCTTGCATCGGATCAACGGTGCCCGGCACGTAAGCAAAAAGCGTCAGGTTTTCCGGCGGAAAAGTTATCAGTCCCGGCGTGGTGAAATCAACGTTTTCCGGAGTTATTTGCGGACTCTGCGGGGGGGTATAAACGGGTCAATCCGGCATTGTTCCTGACGGCCGCCGGGCCAGGTTGAGAAAATCTTTAAGCAATCGGCTTTCAAATCTCCGGCGATGCCGACAGATTCCGATAATGCGCGCCGGTGCCGGGGCTGAAAGCTCCCGATAACAACATTTTCGGCCATCATCCGCGCGGGCGGCCATTTGCGGAATCAGGGAAATTCCCATTCCCAGCCCGACCATCTCCTGCACAGTAAGCAATTGGGAACTCCGGCAGCGGACGAGCGGCAGGCAGTGTTTGTCGCGGCAAAAGTTCAGTACCTGTGATCCCAGGCAATGCACCGGATCAAGCAGCACAAAGGGTTGATCCTGTAAGTCCGCTATGTTGATGTTTTTGCGCCGCGCTAACGCATGGTTTTTCGGCATGGCCAATAACAGCGGCTCGGTGAAGATCGCTTCGCTTTCCAGCAGCGGCGCATCGATGGGCAGGGCCAAAATGGCCGCGTCTATTTCCCCTTCCAGACATGCCCGGACAAGATGCTCGGTAATATCCTCCATAATCTGAACCTGCGCGCCGGGCCGCAGACGGTTAAAACTTTTTATTAACGGCGGCAGCACATAGGGGGCAATGGTGGGAATGGCGCCAATGTTCAGTGTGCCAAGCGCCCCATCATCAGCGGCGACGGCCTTGCGCGCGTCTTCGATGGCGGCGAGAACGGCGTTGGCTTTTTCCAGAAAGCGGCTGCCCGCATCGGTCATGAGCACTTTTTTCCCCGCACGGTCAAAAAGGGGTTGTCCCAGTTCGCGCTCCAGTTTTTTTATCTGCTGGCTTAAGGATGGCTGGGCCACCTGACAGTGCCTGGCCGCGCGGGTGAAATGACGGTACCGCACCACGGCAAGAAAATATTTTATTTGATGCAGCTCCATAGCGTAATCCTATGATGATAACACCAATAATAGGAATCATATCTTATATGGTAAACTCTGGGATGAGAAGCGGAGGGGCATGGCTGGAAACATCGCCGTGGGCGAGAGCAACAAACCGGCTATTTGCTGAATTTTTCTGAAAAATTCCGGCCAGCTAAAAATTCCTTGCCGATGGTGTAAATAATCTTATACCCGGCCATGGCCACGCCGCGCACTGTGCCGGAGATTTTGGATTTGCCGATGCGGCGGCGGTAATCCACCGGAACTTCCATGGTGCGCAAGCCGACAATCGCGGCGCGAATCTGCATCTGGACGGTCCATCCAAAATTGCGGTCATCCATGTGCAATTGCCGCAGTGCCTTCACGGATATAGCGCGAAATGGGCCCAGGTCGGTATAGCGTGTGGACCACAAAAGCCGCATGAGCAGGCATGCCAGGGCACCGCCAAAACGCTGTTGGATGGTCAATGAACCGCGCTGCCGATGGCCCAGCGTGCGGGATCCAATGACCATATCGGCGCGATTGTCCGCGATGGGTTGCACCAGCAGGCCCATTTGCCGCGGATAATCGCTGAAATCGCCATCGATAAACACGAGAATATCCGCATTTTCCGCCGCGGCGATGCCGGCAAGGCAGGCGCTGCCGTAGCCGCGGATAGGGGCGGGTACCACTTTGGCTCCGGCCCGCCGTGCGAGGTCCGCGGTTTTATCCGTCGAGCCATTATCCGCTACGATAATCTCCGTTACCCATGCGGGAATATCGGCAATGACCTGCCCGATCGATTGTTCTTCATTCATGGCGGGAATAATAACCGCAACGCGGAGTGAGTTTATGTCGGCAAGCGTGGTGGACGGTTCATTCATCATGGGAGTTTACGGTCCAAGTATCTGATTTGCACGCGCTTGAAAAAACCGACAGCGCGCCCAACGGCGCTATTGGTTTGTTTCGGGATGCTCCGCAATGGTAACAAACCAATTGGCCGCTTTCGGCCTGAGGAATTCTAAAAGCAGCAGTGCGTATACCGGCCCGTGTTCCACCCAGATCATCCACGGATAAAAATAATGGCTGTGATATAGCCCCAGCGTCAATGACCAGACCAGAATCGATACGCGTGGATAAACCGCCAGTATGGGAAGCATCCAGGTGTAGTACCATGGAAAATCCGTCGGACTTAACAGAAAAATCAGCATAATTGAAAAAAGCGCTGTCCGCATCGCATTGCTTCCGGTTGCGGCCCGCCGATTGAGAATCATCAGACCAACAAGATAAATAACGGCAATGGTGATGCGCGCTGCCATGGCGGGGCGGTTATAGGCGGTGGCCGGAAAGACCCTGTGCCAGAACATGGAAACCAGCCGAAATACGCCGTCATTCTCGTGCCAATAACGGCCATAGCTCATCAGGGAGTGAAGGGCGGGGGCCGCGGTTACAAACATCGGTGCCAGCGCACCGCAACTCACCGCCACCAGCACAGCGATGACCATGAACAATTGCTTTCGATCCTGTAACAGCGGCCGCAACAATAACGGGGCCAACACCACGGGCCAGAATTTTGCGCCAATGGCCAGGCCTAGAGCGGCGGCAGCGGATTTGGGGCGGTTGCTCACCAGCATCAGCGCAAAAAGCGCCACAAACGCCAGTGCCATGGCGTCCATGTGCGCTTCATTATAAAACGCGTTGATCAGCACGGGGTTCCACCAGTAAATCAGCAGCCATGACATTGGCCGATGCAGGCGGCGCAGAATCATGGCAATCAATATGGCCGCCGCACCGTCAAATAACAGATAGACACAACGCAATGCGGTGGCACTGAACGGCGCAATCCTGGCCGCCAGTGCCATTGCCAATTCGCCAACCGGCGGATAAATGGTAGGCAGGTTGGCGTGGTTGATGTTCCGCATCACGGTGCGATGGGCCTGCGCCATGGCGGTTAAAGATGCGGGAATGGCGGCATTGGAATGATCCAGAACTGCCTTGGGGCTGTATTGCCATGGATTATGGCCCTGAGCCATTACCGCGCCATCCCAGAGGAAACGGTAGTAATCGGTTGATAATACCGGCGTTGAGCCAAGGAGAATCACGCGGCATAGCAAGCCGATCAGCAGCATCCAGAAAAACAGATGTTTTCCCATGCGGTGCCGCAGAAACATACAACTTGCCAGAAAGACCGCACCAGCCAAAACATTGCCGGCGACAAATAAATTGCGGATGGTCAGCGAGTGCGGCGCTTGTTGCGCGAGTTGCAGCGATTGCAGCCGCAGCCACAGTGCCAATGCCACAAGTATGCAGCCGGTAGCCAGCCAGGTTACGGTGGATGCCGCTGACGGTGGACGCGGCGGGTGGGTGGCAGGTGTTATCACCGCAGGAAATTCATCGCGCCCCATGTACCACCTTGAAAGTCAATGGAATATCACTGTGCGCCCGGCGTGGTTGCGGTTTGAGAGTGGGTATGATCCGCCTCTTTTAGCAGACGATCAATCAGGGAAGATTCGCCGGCTTGTTGGGTGAATTCCAGCCCGCCGTCATTTTGCAGATAAATGACATACAGCCGGCCGGGTTTCACGGGCCGATACACCGCCTGTCCCTGCACAATATCCAGGCCGAGTTTTTTGGCGGAATTCGGGTGTTGCATCAATTGCTGAATATGCTGCCAGAGATCAAGCGTAAAGGTATCCGGGCGGCCGGATTTCCCATCCAGGCACGGCGGCACGCCGTGCGAATCCAGCAGGGTGGTGCCGAGTTGCGGCGATTGTTTGCTGGAAAATATCCGGCGGAAAAAAGCCAGGGACTTCCCTCGCAGCAGATCACCGTCTTCCACAAACTTGGTCTGAAATTTAAGCACATAACCATCTACGTATGGCGTATCACCGGGAATGACAATTTTCCTGATCGGCAACGGCTTACGGCGACCATCGGCACCGGTGACAAATTCTTCCCACAAAAGCGTGGTCTGCAGCACCTGTCGCTTGCCGTTGGTAACTTGCCCATCCACCACCAGTTCGGCCATGCGGCGCTTTCCGGTCAGTCGGTTGATAACTGTTTCCAGATGCTTGCGTTCACGTTCGAGTTGACGGATGCGGGCGTTGCGCGATGCGTAATAAATGGCCAAGTTTACCCCGGCGGCCATCAATGTTGTCAACACCACCAGCACAATGACGCGTTTGAGAAAATTCCGCATCGCTGAATCCTTTTATTCTTTCAGTGCCGCCAGTCGGGCTTTCCATTTTTTAGTCATGGCCGCAGCCGTGGTCGGCGTCCAGACGCTTCCGTCCGCTCCCTGGTATTTTATCAACACGCCCTTTGAATTCACCCAGAGGTTGGCGATACCCGGATCCAGTTGTTCCGTGAGATGATGCAAGACCATGGATTGTCCATTAATGGTGAGGCGTTGCGTGCCGCGCACGCGCAGCAGCCGCAGCCCCAGGCGGCGCGTGCCGGAGTTGAATGTGACAAATCCCATGGCGGACGGTTTGGACACATTAACCAACCGCGGCCAGAAATATTTTAAGGTCAACGGTAAATAGGCGGGCATGTAGGATGGCAAATCAAAATGGGTCGGTTTATTGGCCTGGCCCGGCAAAACATGCCGCCGCTGCATGTACACGGTCATCCAGCGGTGATGAACGAACATATCCGTGGCGCGGCCATGCTTGTCCAGCGCCGGCACATAGGCGGATTGTTCATCCCCGGTTTCATGAACCCAGTGTATCTGCATGTTGGGATAGGGAATTTTAATGTGTTCAAGTATTTGTTTGTTGGTTTTGGGATCAATCACGATGCGCTCCTGGCGCATTTTTATCTCCTGCGGGTTGGTAATCGGTACCAGCGTTTCAACCGCTTTGTCCCAGGTGGTGTAATGCGTCGCGGGTCCGGGCGTTTTGCCCTGCTGTTTGTACGCCCAGAAGCAGATCACTTTGGACAGTATCACGTCGCCATCCGGTAAAAAAGTCCGGGCATTGGTGGCCGCAAACACGCCGCGGTAACCATCTTGCATGCCGGGATGGCATGACAACATGACATATCCGATATCCTTCCCGTTGACTGTGATCTGGTACAGGTGCGGATGAATGGCTTTTTTCGCCAACATCTCCGCGGTGATCCCCGTGAGCCATTTGCGCCCGGCGATCACCGCCGCCGCCCGCTGCTGTTGCAGTTTTGCCATATTCAACAGGCGAAAGGTTTTAATCATGGCGGCAAAGCATGCCCGCGCGCCTTCGGCCTGGCCGGCGGGGCTGAAAAATGTCAGCAGATAATAGAGTTTGGGGGCCGCGCGAACAATCAGTTGCTGTCGCATGACGGGTTGATTGTTAGAGGCGGTGGTAAGTTGCAGGATCAGAACCGCCGCGGGTTTGCCGGAGTTGATAATCATCCGCCGTTCCAGTGTCCGCACCTTCGGATAGTTATGTTTGGCTTCCGCGACCGTTTCATCAAGCAGCGTTTTAAGGGGGACATCTTTTTCCAGTTCGCTTAAGTGCACGATAATTCCCCATCGCAGGGAACTATTCACAAACGTTACCATATTGCCTGGCAATACCGGAATGGTACCATTTTTCTGTGGTGGCGGGGCCTTGAATTTGCGCTGCAGAACTTCGCAATTCAGGGGCGGGCGCAATTGAAAACCGTCCAGGGCATCAATCCAGAGCGGTGCCAGCATTTTCGAGCCGGGCGTTTGAGCCTTGGCGGTGCCGGGTAAAATCGCACACAGCAGAAAGCCCAGAGCTGGTATGACAGTCCATGCGGTCAGCCGTCGCAAAAGGGATATCCGGAATGATGGTTGTATCGCAAATGCGCGCATTGAAAACTCCGTGCGAGATTAAATTAATTGGATTGGGTCTGTCGCACCCACTGGACCAGCGTATTAAATTCCTGCTCATCGAGGGGTAAATCCAGGTTGTCACCGGTGTAGCTGATTAAATTCACCACCCGGCCATGGCGCATGGCCGCCACCCAGATAAATCGGCCTTGCGGGCCGCCCATGGCTTTGT
The DNA here is from genome assembly GCA_021799715.1 of Planctomycetota bacterium. The sequence goes on from JAJYZY010000007.1 coordinate 19,411, forward strand.
AAATATACATGTTGCCACGGCCAAAGGTGGTTTTCACATACACATTGCTCTCATGGGGCCATCCGCCGGAGCGCATTTTCCGGTATACATGATCAGCCAGGGACTTGGCTGGAGCGTGCAGCCCCTTCGCCAGCACCAGATAAACCTGCTGATAATGCCGATCACGGCCTTCCAGATCAATATTGCCGGACGTGATGTATTGCAGTCCCTGTGAACTTTTAATTGCCGCGTGCATATTGCCCCTGCCGCCGTACAGCGAACTGCCGTCCAGATGGGTTATCAGGGTAACCGCATACGCACTGCCAATGGCCAGCACCAGCAAAATGGCCAAGGCTCCCAGCAGCAGCCGTTTGCGCGTAGTCGAATTGTCCGTCAATAATTGTTCCGCCATACCTCTATCATAAGCGAAATCTTCCATTAGAAAAACTTAAATTATCGCCGTTCACCGGGTGCCGCATGATACACGGGTGAAGGCTCTGGATTTGCCGCGGCGCTTTCATGCCCCGGCAATGCCGCATATTATTAAATCCATGATGCAGACGAATCCGAAAATACACTCAGGCGGTATAGTTATTAAGGCAGTGGAGAAAACGTATCGGCTTGGACGGCGCACTGTGCGGGCGCTGGCGGGCGTGGATATGACCATTCAAGCGGGTGAATTTGTTGCAATTATGGGAGCCAGTGGTTCAGGAAAATCCACCTTGCTGCATCTCTGTGCCCTGCTGGATACGCCGGATGCCGGCAGCATTATCGTTGACGGCCAAAACCTCTCCGAACTCACAGAGCGTCAAGCCACGCTGTTTCGGCGGCAAACCGTGGGGGTGGTATTTCAGAGTTTTAATCTTGTGCCCACATTAACGCTGCTGGATAATGTTCTGCTGACCGCCCGACTGGCGGGAAAATATGATGAATCGGTGCGTCAGCGCGCCGTGGAACTCGCCGGGGCGCTGGGGCTGGCAGACCGCATAACCCACCGGCCCGATGCGCTTTCCGGCGGTGAGCAACAGCGTGTGGCCATTGCGCGTGCTTTATTGCTCAAGCCGCGCGTGCTGCTGGCTGATGAACCCACGGGAAATCTGGACTCTATCAGTGCGGGAAATTTCTGGCGTTTGCTGAAAGGTGTATTGGCGGATTCCATAGATTCGCCAATCACGGTGGTGGTTGTCACGCATGAACCCGCGGCGGCCGCGTATGCCAACCGCGTGCTGGTGCTGCGTGATGGAAAACTTGCGGGAAGTTTTGGTGTGGAGGGGCAGGATGATGCCGGCAGCATTGCAGCTCGCTATCAGCACACTCTGGCGTAAGCCCGTTAAGCCCCTGTTAACCGCCCTGGTAATCACCGCGGCGGTGGCACTGGTGATGACGGCCTGCGGCGTGCTTTCCAGCATGAAAGCGTCGCTGCGCCATAATCTCGCGGCGGTACTGGGACAGGTTAGCGCCCGCATCACACCCATTACGCAGGGTGCGGATTCCGCGATTCCACCCGGAATATTGCAAAAAGCGCAAAACTCTCCGGCGGTGCAATATGCCGCCGGTCGGACCATGGCGTTTTCCCGCATCAGCATCGCCGGTCACACCGTACCGACACACTTGATTGTCGGCAGTTGGCCGGCGGCGCAGAAGATTATTCCTCCCGTATTTTCCAGTGGTGGCCCGCTGACCAGTCCAACCGGACAGATTCTGCTGAATGTCGCTTTGGCCCGGCGACTTCATGCCGCCGTAGGCATGACGGCAACGTTGTTCGGCCCCGCCGGATCGCAAAAGGTGAAAATTGTCGGCCTGGTGCGCAGGTCGGCGGTCAAACGATATTTTTCATTTCCATCCGCGTACATTACCGGCCGGACACTGCAAAAAATCACCGGGGCGGCTCCGCGCTGGAGCCGTATTGATATAAAATTTAAGTCAGGAATCAAACAGAACAAGGGCATTGCAGCGCTGAAGAAAGCGGTGGGGCCGGGGGTGAAAATCCGGTCCATGGGAAAAAGTCGCAAACCCTTTGCGCCCATGGAGAACATGCTCCAGCGCCTCCGCTGGCTTGTAGCCATTCCAACCGCATTGGGGGCGGGCCTGCTGATTCTGGCGGTCTTTGCCATCGGCATTCAGGAACGGGTCAGATTTTTCGGGCAGTTGCGGTGTATCGGGGCGGCGCGGCAACAGGTGGCATTTACCGCGCTGGTAGAGTCGCTGTTGCCAATGGTTGGCGGAGTGCTGGTGGGCTTAACCGCCGGGACCGGCGCGGCATGGTTTCTCGTGCATCATCTGCGCCATGGGCACCTGATTTTTCATCCGGGGGTGGAGAGTTTCGTCATTGCCGGGACGGCGGGATTGCTGGCGGCGGCAGTAGGTGTTGCCCTGCCGGTATATAAAGCGTGGCGGGTGACACCCATGGCCGCCGTGGCCAATATCGGCAAGGTGCCGGGCACAAAATCGTTGCGGCCCGCATTGTGGGTGGGAATCACCGCGTTGCTTCTGCAGATTCTGCTCTGGCAGATTCCCAATCCAATCTGGGCGCTGTGGGCGTATGTACTGGTGGGTGGGCCATTGGTGCTGCTGGCGGCGGCGGCGCTGGCACCGGTTACCGTGGCGGCATTCGAGCGACTGTTCAAACGGCCTCTGGCCTGGTTGTGGCGTATTGAGCCGACATTATTTTCCGCCTCCGCGTCCCCCTATCGCGCGGGGATGATGGCGGCAGCGTTGCTGGCGGCGATTTCTTTTTTTGTTTCCATGCGGGCACGCGGCATTGGCCTGCTGGAATCGTGGGAATTTCCGGCACAGTTTCCCGATGCTTTTGTGTTCAGCCCCATCACGCCGCTTTCAGAAAAGCGCGCTGCGGAAATACCGCAGCACGTCGCCGGCGTGACCGGTGTTTCCGCCCTGACGGCTTTTTGGATTCCCGCCAGGATTGGCTCGGCCAGGCAACAGCAGGTGCTGTTTGTCGCTGTGCAGCCGCGGAGCTTTCTGCGCATGCTGGGTGTGCAATTTACACAGGGAAATCGGACGGAGGCTCTGCGGGCCATGCGCGCGGGCACGGGCGTATTAATTGCGGGCGATGCGCTGCATTCCCTGGGTCTTGGGGCAGGAAAATCTCTGGCTGTCGGCACAATAACGGGCGTCAAACATCTCCGGGTGGCGGGAGTGATCACATCGGCGGGGGTTTCCATTGCCCAGAGTTTTCTGCGGGTGCGGCAGGCGTTTCATCAGGCGGCGGCGGTGGCCATTATCGGTACGCTGGCGCAGGCCAGGGAAGATTTCGGCATTAACGGTCCGAATCTGGTGATGCTGACGCTCAAAGCCAATGTCAGCGGCGTCAAGGCGGTGGCAGGGGTGAAGGCGTTTCTCGCGTCCGGCGGCAAACAATCTTTCCTGCAGCGCTTGCTGAATTTCCAGCGCTTTGCCCTGCACGGCACATCGGTGCGGCGGATGAAGCGCGGATTGGATTATGTTATCACGCGCGTGATGCGGGCGCTGTCGCTGGCCGCTCTGGGCGGCATGCTGCTGGCGGCCATCGCAGTGGCGGCCATGGCGGCGGCGGCGGTGCGGCAACGGCGTTATGAATTTGGCATTCTCCGGGCGGTGGGTGCCGGGCGGTGGCAATTGTTGCGCATTGTTCTGGCCGAGTTGTCACTGATTGTTCTGGCGGCCATTATTCTGGGCTGTGCGCTGGGGCAGTACATAGCATATATGGGGACACTGGTGGATCATCGCATCAGCGGTTTTGACTCCCGCTATGCCTGGGCTTGGAGCGCCATGCTTTTCTCGGCATTCGTGGCCTGCGCGGCCACGCTGGCCGCGGGCTTTATACCCGCCTGGCGCGCGGCTATTGTCGGGGTAAGGTCGCTGCTGGCACCGGGACGGGAATAACAACCGCTGAAGTGGAATTTTAATTTACCGGCGGCATGTCGATCGGTGCCAGCACCTGTGCCGTGCGGCAGGGCAGGTAAATCTGGATGCTCTGGTTGCGGCCATACATCGCGACATCCTGCCGCGGATAAATCACGTCGCCCGCCACGCGGCCAAATCCGTCAAAAACCGGGCTGTCGGTATCTAGAATCAACCGATAATCACACGGATCAGGCACGGGTATGCGCAACGCGGTGTACGATTCCGTAGGATGAAAATTGAACACAAATACCAGTGGCCCGCGTCGAAACGCCAGTTGCCGGGTGTCTTCATGCACCAGAAGCTGTTCAATAAACGGATCGTCAAGTACGTGGCGCTGTTCATCAAGCAGTTGCATGGCCCGATCAAATATTTTCAACCCCAGATAATGCAGATCATCACGGTCGCACAGCGACCAGAGCCGCCGCGCGTGCTGGTAGGAATAGTTGTTTCCGGGTCGCGGGAAATCCACCCATTCCGGGTGGCCGAATTCATTGCCCATGAAGTTCAGATACGCTTCGCCCGCCAGGGCAAATGTGATCAGCCGGATCATTTTGTGCAGCGCCAACCCCCGATCGATTATCGGATGCGGATTGAATTTACTCATGTTCCAGTACATCTGTTGGTCCATAAGCCAGAACGCCAGTGTTTTGTCACCCACCAGCGCCTGATCATGGCTTTCCGCGTAACCGACATGTTTTTCCTGCCGCCTGCGATTCATCAGTGTGTGGTACAACCCGCCGAGATTCCACTGTTCATCCCGCTGTTCCTTCAGCAGTTTAATCCAGTAATCCGGGACGCCCATGGCCAGGCGATAATCAAATCCGATCCCGCCTTCGGCCACGGGCCGCGCCATGCCGGGCATGCCGGAAACATCCTCCGCGATGGTGATGGCCTGCGGCCGCAGCGCATGGACCAGTTCATTGGCGGTTTGCAGATATGCCACCGCGCTGTCATCGATGTTGGAACCAAAATAGCTGTCATAGCTGGAAAATGTGGCACCCAGGCCATGATCCAGATAGATCATGCTGGTCACGCCGTCAAAACGGAAACCGTCAAAGTGCATGTCTTCCAGCCAGAATCGCAGATTGCTCAACAGAAACCGCTGAACTTCCAGCACGCCGTAATTAAAGCACATCGAATCCCAGGCGATGTGCTGCCCGCGGGGGCCGGCGTGGAAATACTGGAACTCGGAGCCGTCAAATCGGTTTAACCCCTCATTGAGATTTTTTATCGCGTGGCTGTGCACCACGTCCAGCAGCACGGCAATGCCCATGCCGTGCGCGGCATCAATGAGCCGCTTGAGTTCCTCCGGTGTGCCGAAGCGCGACGATACCGCGAAGAAATTGCTGACGTGATAGCCGAATGAACCATAATATGGATGCTCCATGATCGCCATGAGCTGAATGGCGTTGTAATCCAGATCGGCGATCCGCGGCAGGACGTTGCGCGTGAATTCATTGAATGTTCCCACTTTCGGTTCTTCCTGCGCCATGCCGATATGCGCTTCATAAATGCGCAGGCCCCCTTTCCGCGCAGGGGCATACGGATGCTTAAAACTGTACACCTCCGGCGGATTCCAGTATTGCCCGACAAAATCAACGGAGTTTTCCACCTGCACCACGCGCCGGATGTAGGCGGGTATCCGATCCATTCGCCCGGCGGCGGAATCCACCTGCACTTTAACTTTGCTGCCGTGGGCCAGGGCCGCTTCGCCCGGTTTCACATCGGGCAGAAAAATGGCCCATACGCCGAAATCATCACGTGTCATGCGGTGGCTGGAGCGGTTCCAGGAATTGAAATCCCCGATCAAGTGAAGTTGTGCCGCAGCCGGTGCCCACTCGCGATACCAGATTCCCGATTTCCCATCTTTTTTTCCGCAGTTAAATCCGAAGTAGTGGTGGCCCCGGCTTATCGAATTCAGCAGGCCGCCGGCCCTTTCTATCCCCTCCCGCATGTGCACATAATGGTTCCAGCGCTGCCGCAGTTGCGGGGCATAAGGCTCCAGCCATTGATCACCGGCAATCAGGCCGGTTCCATCGCATCCTGCTGGAATTTCCGAAGCGCTATTCCTTGAACGTTTCTCAGCCGCCATAACTATCCTCTCGCTGGAAATGGCCGCGTGTGTACTTGAACACAACTCACGCCTTGGAAACATCATACCCTAAGCGGTTAATCGTTGCCTGCCGCACACCGGTACGCGGCAGGCCCGCCGGACGGTTTGCAGATCATCGGCGGGTCATACCGGAGTCCGCGCCGGTCGGTGCTTCCATAAGTTGCTGCAAATGGTGAAACAGTTGGTATGATATGGACATGGTTGGCGCTCCATGGACCGAACCGGTACGTATGGATATACAGCACGATGTCGTTTGTGAAGGATCACGCATGAAAAACATTACTCGTCGAATCATGGGCTTCTTGACAATCAGTGTATTGGGCCTTGCCGGTTGTGCCACGCACAACAACACCATCATCAAAGCTCCGCTCATGAATGTGGACAACCAGTTGGCTCCGGGTGAATGGGGCCTGCGCAAAGTGCCGGAGGGGCAATATCCCAACATGCAGGCCGCCTTTATGGATAAGACCGGACTCATCAGGGCAATTAACCGTTCCATCAAGTTCATGCAGTCTCCGTCAAGCCAGAAGTTTTTTCCCGACGGCCCCATTACCCACAGTCAGGAACTCTCTTCGCTCTTTGATTTCAAATATATGCTGCGCAATGTGCAGTCGCCGGCTAAATTTCAGCAGCTTATTGATACGCGCTATGATGTGTACATTGCGAAAGGCTATGACAATCGCGGCAGTGTCTGGTTTACCGGATATTACACGCCGATTCTCTATGGCAGCCTGACGGAAACATCCCGCTACCGTTACCCGGTATACAAGCGCCCGAAAAATCTTGTCAGCAACCCGATTACGGGGCAGATTCTCGGAGAACGCATGCCCGATGGTTCGTATCAGCCCTATCCAACCCGGGAGCAGATATTGCAACAGCATCTGCTGGCCGGTGATGAATTGGTCTGGTTTTCCAACCCGCTGGATGCCTATGTGGCCGAGATTCAAGGCTCCGCCAAGGTCATACTCACCACCGGGCAAACCATTACAATCGGCTACGCCGGAGACAATGGCCGCACGTATACCGGGTTGGGTGAATTGCTGGTCAAACAGGGAAAAATCAGCGCCCGCAGGCTCTCTTTGCCCGCTATTCAAACCTATTTCCAGATGCACCCCAGGCAAGTGGAAAGTGATATCATGCAAAACCACTTCATGGCCTTTCTGAAACTTTATAATCCCGCGCACTGGCCTCTGGGATCTTTAGGCGTAAAAGTGACGGCCCACCGCAGCTTGGCAACGGATAAAACCATTACCGCTCCGCCATACCAGAGCATTTTTCCGCGTGCCGCCATGACTTTTGTGGAAACCAATGCCCCCAACACCGCGGGGGTTGTGGCACCCTATACCGGCTTTATGCTCGATCAGGACACCGGCGGAGCCATTCGCGCGGCGGGTCGCGCGGATATGTACATGGGAATTGGCCCGGTAGCCCAGACGCAGGCGGGTTATGAACTAAGCAAAGGAAAACTCTATTATCTGTTTCTCAAACCCGGCCTGACACCCATGGGCGGTATGCCGCTGGAGAATCAGGCCGTATCCGGCAACGGCAACAGCTCAACCGCCGCACCGTCCGGTCAAACAACCACAACCGGCCCCCTGGTGCAACCCACCAATCCGGGATATTTCAACGAAATGTTCCCCGGCGCGAAATAAAATTGTGCTGGCTACCGGCTGGTGATATGTATTGCCGTAATCTCTTGCTTTCAACGTATTTTAAGTCGGGCCTCCGGCTAAACGTTTCGGCCATCTGAGGGGCGTTATCCACGCTGCCAAGACGGCAGAATTCACATAAATCTTGATGACAGTGGCAGTTTCCAAGCTTCGGATACGGATACATGGCTTTATGCTAAAAATGCCATAAGTTGTTTATGTATATGCACTTATAGCTATAATCGCGGCGAAAAATCGTTTGCGGTACGGTCTTTGCTACTAGGCCCCTGCGTAGTGTTACCGGTGGACGGACACGGAAAAAGGTTTGCCATGAGTCATGCAGTACAGGTCGCGCTTAAATCTTCTGATGACCCAGCCTCGGTGGCAGGGATTGCTTCCGGCCATGCCTTGGCCGCAGACGGTCTCGCGATTGTTGGAACCCATGCAGGTGCAGACGTTTCTGGCCCGCAATTGGGTGGAAACTCAAAGCCTGGCGCAACGCCATGAAATGCATGTAATGGTGCTGGATTCCCGCATTACCGAGGATCCCGATGTGCATGTGGATTTCTCGACGTTGTTGCGGTTGATACAAAGTGTTCGCCCCGCGGATGCAAAGGGTGAATCGGCTCCGCTGGTGATTGTCCTTTCGACGCAGTTGTCGGATCGACTCATGCGGGAGGCCCTGCGGAGAAATGTATTCTCCGTTTTGCCCGAGCCGGTGGATGTCAATGAATTGCTGGATACCCTGGCGCGTGCGTTACGCCGGTCTTATGGAGATCAATGGCCGGCCTGATTGGCCGGGATGTGTTATTTAAACCAATGCCGACGCCCGCGGGTGGTGATCGGAAAAATGTGTTGAAAATTCATTGGGTTTTTTTTAGGAGTTTATATTATGGCTGCTGGAGTTCGTCCCCTCGGCGACAAGATTCTTCTCAAACGTCTGGAAGCGGAAGGCGTAACCAAAAGTGGCATCGTCCTGCCGGAAACCGCCAAAGAAAAGCCGAAACGCGGCAAGGTTCTGGCCATTGGCGACGGCAAATTGCTGGACAACGGCGATCGCGCCAAGTTTCAGGTGAAAAAGGGCGATGAAGTGATTTTCGCCAGCTATGCCGGTACGGAAATCAAAGTTGACGGCGATGAACTTCTGATTCTCAGTGAAGATGAAGTTCTGGCCATCGTGGAATAAGTCTGTCGCCGGTTCCGGTGAACAGTGATAAGTAAATGTTTATTATTCGGAGATACAAACCATGTCCGCAAAAATGATTGAATTTGATACCGCCGCCCGCGAAGCCATTCGCCGTGGCGTGCATACTTTGGCCAAAGCGGTCAAGGTAACCCTTGGTCCTTCGGGCCGCAATGTGGTTATTGAAAAATCCTTCGGCAGTCCCACCGTCACCAAAGATGGTGTTACCGTGGCCAAGGAAATTGAGCTTGAAGATCCATTTGAAAATCTCGGTGCTCAGTTGGTAAAAGAAGTGGCCAGCAAGACCAGCACGGTGGCCGGAGACGGCACCACAACCGCGACGGTCTACGCCGAAGCCATTTATGAAGAGGGCCTGCGCAATGTTACCGCGGGTGCCAATCCGACGCATCTCAAACGCGGTATTGATAAAGCGGTGGAAGCTGTTCTCAATTACCTCAAGAATATCTCGGTTAAAGTTGAGAATTCAAAGCAGATTGCCCAGGTGGGCACCAGTTCCGCCAATCAGGACTCCCAGATTGGCCAGATGATTGCCGATGCCATGGATAAAGTCGGCAAGGACGGCGTTATCACGGTGGAAGAAGGCAAGGGCCTTGATACCACCGTGGAACTCGTGGAAGGTTTGCAGTTTGACAAGGGCTACATTTCGCCGCACTTCGCAGATCCCAAAACCATGGATGCCACCTTTGAAGACTGCTACATTCTGATCCATGAAAAGAAGATCAGTTCCATCAAGGATATGCTCCCGATTCTCGGCAAAGTCGCCGAAGCGGGCAAAGCGCTGCTGATTATCGCCGAAGATGTGGAAGGCGAAGCGCTGGCCACTCTGGTGGTCAACAAGCTCCGCGGCACACTGAAAGTTGTGGCGGTCAAGGCCCCCGGCTTTGGTGATCGTCGCAAATCCATGCTTGAGGATATCGCCATTGTCACCGGCGGCAAGGCCATTTTTGAAGAACTCGGCGTTTCACTGGAATCGCTGGATATCAAAGACCTTGGGCGGGCCAAGAAAGTTCACATTGAAAAAGAAGCGACCACCATTATTGAAGGTGCCGGCAAAGGCGACGCCATCAAGGGCCGCATTGAGCAAATTAAGAATGAAATGGATCGCACCACCAGCGATTACGACCGTGAGAAGCTCCAGGAACGCCTGGCCAAACTGGCCGGCGGCGTAGCGCTGATCAAAGTCGGCGCTCCAACCGAAGCCGCGATGAAGGAAAAGAAGGCCCGTGTTGAAGACGCCCTTCATGCCTGCCGCGCGGCGGTTGAAGAAGGCATTCTTCCCGGCGGCGGCGTGAGCGTGTTGCGGGCCATTTCTTCCATCGACAAGCTGAAACTTGAAGGTGATGAGAAGATCGGTGCCGATATCGTCAAACGGGCGCTGTTTGCTCCAATCAAACAGATTTCTGAAAATGCCGGCATTGACGGCAGCATCGTGGCGCAAAAGGTTCAGGAATCCAAGGACACCAACTTCGGTTTCAATGCCTTGACGCATGAATATGGTGATATGCTGAAAATGGGCGTGATTGTTCCAACCAAAGTGGAACGCACCGCTCTGACCAACGCGGCATCCATCGCCAGCCTGCTGCTGACCACCGATGCGGTCATCAGCGATCTGCCCAAGAAGGATGACAAGAAGGCCGGTGCCGCCGACCACTCGGACGAGTATTGAAACCCGTAAGTCAACCTCCGGGCAAAGTCCTGGACGTTTTTTACATACCAGCCCGCGCGATCAGCCCTGATCGCGCGGGCTTTTTTTTTACGTGCGGGCGAGATTGCCGCAATAGTGGATGAAAATAAAAGTATCCATCCCGCATTGCATTGGTCGCGTGGGAAGTGCCGGAGAATGTGCGCATTTTCCAGATGTTTCATCAGCAGGTCCATCATGTGCCAAGTGCGGACGGGGGCGGTTTGTTGCACGAAAACTTTCCCGGAAGCTTGGGTTGACGGATTTCCTCCGGGATTTGTCGGTATTCCGGCGGCGTCAATAATGCGTTCATCCGGATTGAGAACGCACGCATGATTGCCTTGCGGCATTCCTCTGCCAAATTGGCCAACCGGGTGCGGGATGCCACCGCGCGACGGGATGAAACTGGTGGACTTGCAGGCGCACTACCCGCAAAAGACCCCGCGCCGCGGGAGGCTTGCGCCATCGACGGATATGAATCCGTCTTGGCGATGGCGGGGAACGGACGGATGCGTGCATCCCGGCTCAGTAGCGTGGATTGTAGCGGCAATCGGTTAAGCCTTCTGCCGGCGCGACAGCGAGAGAAGTGGTTAGGGCCAGTGCAAAAGCAATTCCGCCAGCATCGTGCAGCCGCGCGGTGGAAACCGGCGGCCGGTTGGCTGGGGGGCAAATGAAAACACGAGTTAATGATGCACAGTTCCTTGGCCCATTGATTCCGCCGCATCTGATTCGCGACAGAGGCGGCTGGACTCGCCTCCGCGAGAGTTGCGGCGATGCGCATAATTTCGCCCATCGTCAGGTCACGCAAACGGGTTTAGAGCGGTTCTCAAAAGTCGTGTCGCATGCGGGGGCAATAATTCGCGCATGCGTAATTTGCGCCAGGGCGGTTTTTGTGGCATAGTAGTGACATGCG
>JAJYZY010000115.1 GCA_021799715.1 Planctomycetota bacterium
CCGCGCCGCCAGGCGCGGGGCCAGAAAGCGCACGCCGCCGTCATGATTACTGCCATCCCCCCAGCCGCCGCCATGAATTAAGAGAACCGCCGGATGCGGCCCCGGCGAATCAGGCACAAATAGCCTTCCGTCGCGGATCAAATCCGCGGGATGCACATAAGACACATGATCGAACACTTTGTAAGTACGCTGCCGCCCGGCTGCCGCGGCGGCGCAAGCTTTCCGGCCGCAAAAGCACCCGGTTAATGCTAAAATCAATAGCGGCGTTAAACCGGCGATAAAATTGAGTTTCCCGCAGGGCCGTGGTCGGTCAAAGATCATACGATTTTCCCGGCAACCGATGTTACAATTGCGGAGGGTTTACAAAACCGCCCTCGTGTCAATAATAGCACGCATACCGCATTGGACAACAAGAAAAAGGAAATCAATTTGCGGGCGATGTTCATTACCCTCCGGCCCATTGCGGCGTCCGCGGCGGAGGCTACGTTCACGACTCCGGCCCAACAAGCCGCTTTGCGCCTTGCGGAGCATGGGGTTGACGTGCATGTGGTGGAACTGCGGGCAATTCAACCGCGCCAACGCCGAGCGCTGCGCCTTGCCGGCCCGGCAACACAATCATCGGCCATATCCGACGATTCCGCGCTGGTGACACATGCTTTACGCTGGCCGGTACTCTCACGCGGCCACCGGCAAGCAACCGAAGCATTCTGGCCGGGGGCCGGATTTGCCTTCCCGTTTATTTGCTCCACACTCGTGGACATGTTACATGCCCATGGCAGTGACATCCTGCTGGCCGAAGATATGCTTTTTACCGGCTATGTTGCCTGGAGATTGCGCGAAATCACCGGAATTCCATACGTGATTGCGTGCGGCCAGAACGACATGGCGGCACTGGAAAATCCCAAAACCGCGCAGCACGCTTTGCGCGAGGCAATCGGTCGCGATGCACAATGCATAATTGGCCGGCGTGTCAGTTCGGCCCAGCCCCGGTCACAGGATTGGCAAATCCGGTTTCGTTTTCTGGAAAATGGGGAATTATCCGGGCCACAGCTCAAGGAATTGCTGGAGCAGGCCGTGCAACAATCAAGTTCCGGTTTTGACTGGTAGCCGTCATGATGCGTGTTGCCCGCTAAAACAGTAAAATGCTCAAACGCTGTGGTGCTGATCCGCGGCGGACCACAGGCGGAGTATGAAAAGTAATGCCCCAGCAGCAGATTTTGATTATCACCGGCGGAATGTACCACGATTTTCCGGCAATGGCGACATTCCTTCAATCGTTGCTGGCTGCGCACGGCTTTCAAGCCCATGCCACGGAAGACCGTGATGCGCTGATCGGCCTGCCCGGAAGTCCGTACGCCGCCATTGTGGTCTGCACCCAGGGGGGACACCTGACGCCCCAGCAGGAATCAGGGCTGCTGACATTTGTAAAATCCGGCGGCGGATTTGTCGGCGTGCATGGAGCCAGCGCAAGCTGGAAGGAAAATCCCGGGTACATTGACATGCTGGGCTGCAGATTCATCCGCCATGGCCCGGAAGTGGAATTTGACATTGAACATACCGGGGCGAAACACCCTATTGTCCGGCATATACCGACATTTCAGGCGGACACCGAATTGTATGAGCTGGAAATTAAAAACACTGATTTTACGCCCCTGCTGCATGCACAATGGCGCGGCAAGTTTGAACCCATTGCTTATATTCGTCCCTACGGCAAGGGCCGCGTGTTCTATTTTTCCGTCGGACATGATGTGGGCGACATGCAGGACCCAAACTGGCAAACCGTGCTGATGCGCGGCTTACGCTGGAGCATGGGGTTTGTGGAACGCGCGGCTTTGAAAGTCGGCGTGATCGGCTATGGCGGCGCGTTTAACATGGGCCGCCATCATCTTAACGAAATGAAAAACGCGGGCTTTATTCCCGTGGCGGCCTGTGATATTGATCCGGCCCGTTGTCGCGCGGCGGAGGCGGAATTTCCGGGAATTCAAAGCTACACCTCCATGGATGCCATGCTGCGGAAAACCGACGCGGAACTCCTGACGGTTATTCTTCCGCACAACGCGCATGCGGCTGCGGCGGTGGAAGTGCTTAACAGCGGGCGACACTGCATTGTCGAAAAGCCCATGGCCATCAGTTCGGATGAGGTTTTCGCGATGATCGGTAGCGCGGAAAAAAATCAGCGATTGTTAAGTGTGTATCATAACCGGCGGTGGGATGGGGATTTTCTGGCCGTGGAGGAGTTGGTCCGTCAACGCAAGGTACTGGGCGAATTATTTAAAATTGAAACCGGCATGAGTCACTTCGCATCGCCGGGTAGCTGGTGGCGGTCCAGCCGGGATATTTCCGGCGGGTTGCAGTATGACTGGGGCGCGCATCTGCTTTACTGGGCTTTGGCACTGATGGACGGGCCGATCGAATCGGTCATGGCCGCCACGCAGAAGCGGCTCTGGCATCATGTCAGCAATGAAGATCATATTGAGGCGCATATACGTTTCAAAAATCGCGGCACCGTCGATTTTGAAATATCCAGCATTGCCGCAATGCCGCGTCCGCGCTGGCGCATTTTGGGCACGCGCGGCGCAATTGTGGATCATTGGGGTGATAGCGCGTTTCAATTGGCGTTGCATCAACGCGGAATATCCGGCGAACCGCAGCGCATCAAATACTTTCCAAGCCAGGGCCACCGATACTACCAGAATATTGCCGATCATCTTGGATTGGACGACCCGCTGGAAATCACCGCGCACAAGGCGGGCCGCGTGATTCATGTTCTGCATGCCATGGACAAATCCGCGCTAAGCGGAAAGCCCGAATCCGTCGTCGGGGAGGGCTGACCGGCCATGGGTAAAACCCTGCATTGGTATATTCTTCGCGAACTGTTGCGTATGTTCATGCTCACAAGTTCAGTCCTGACGACCATTCTGGCGTTTGGCGGCACATTCCGCCCGTTGACCAAGGAAGGTTTGACGCTGCTGCAATTGCTGCGGGTACTGACCGACCTGATGCCCGCGATGCTGGCTTATTCCATTCCGCTGGCGGCACTTTTCGCGGCCGTGCTCGTGTACTGGCGGCTGGCCACGGATAATGAATTAACCGGTGCCCGGGCCAGCGGCGTAAGTTACCTGTCGCTGGTCATGCCGGCGGTGCTTCTGGGCCTGGCGGTGGGAATGGTGGACATGGCATTTGTGGGATACGTTGTGCCGCGATTTCTGCAAAAAACATCGCAGGTGGTGCAGATGGATGCGGCATCCATGCTGCTGCATAATGTCGATCAACGGCAGCCGTTCAATCTGCAAAACAAGTTCGTCATTTATGCCAACCGCGCCTATCGCGTGCCCACCAGCGCCAATGACCAGCCGCCGCCCGGCGTTACCCGCAAGATTATTCAGTTACGCGGCCTGGCGGCCATGCCACTGCAAAACGGACAACCTTCCTCCATTATTATCGCCCGGGCGGCCAATGTCATTATTGATACCAATCGGGCGTTGAATCAGGTCAGTGTGGGCGTGCAATTGGCCAACGGCACAGCCTTTAATCCCAACAGCCTGCAACAGATTCGCGGCACAATCCACTATTTACCACCGGACGGCAAGCCCGAACCCATCGGGTCGCTGCTGGACAGCAAACCCAAATTTCTTGATCTGTTCCGCCTCGCCAAGCTCAATGCCGACCCTTTGCTTTTACCCCGCATCGCCCGCAATTTTAAAACCCTCATGGGTGAACTGCAGGTACAGAGCATTTCCAAATGGTATATGGGCCAATTTCAGAATTTTCATACCGTGACATTCGCGCGAAAGCACGGTGCAGCCATCGTCCATGGACCGGCGGCAACACTTACCGGCAGGCACGGAAATCTGCTGCTGACATCAGCCGGCGGAATTCCGGTGGAGGTGCAGGTTGTACACCACGGGCGCGTGACACATATTTACCGCGCCAATCAGGGGGAACTGTTTGTGTCCAAGCCGGATTCACTGCAGGCAACCGGGATGCGCAGCGCCAAGGCCGGGTATGAGGCGGTTCTGAAACTTACCGGCGATGTGAAGGAGAAAAATATCGGCCTGGACCGCGGATTCCATGCCGGCCCGCCATTAATTATCATTTCGTCAATTTATCCGAAAGTGCCCGACTCCGGCACACCCGCCATTCCACCGGCGGGCAAAGCCTCGCCCATTGTGGCGCAACTCATTGCCAATATCCACCATCAGGAGAACCGCCTCCGCCGGCAAATCCTGTCGGAATTTCAGAGCCGCGCCTCGTTCGCATTCTCCTGCATCGTGCTGGTGATTCTTGGAACCGCACTGGGTATTATGCTGCAGGGACGCAATCCTCTGGCGGTGTTTGTCATTGGTGTTGTACCGGCGATGATCCTGGTGCTGCTGATCAACACCGGTCGCGAAATGATTGCGCGGACACCGAATTCCGATATTCCCGGAACGGTGGTAATCTGGGCGGGCAACGCCATTATTCTTATATTGAATGTCGTGATATATTCCCGGCTCTTGAAGCGATAAACTGGAACAGGCATGAAAATCCTTGATCGATACGTCATCCGCAATTACCTGATCAACTGCCTGCTGGCCTTGGGGGTGATGATCGGCATGTACATCCTGCTGGATGTCATTGTCAATTTTAATCTTTTCACCAGAGGCCACGCCTATCGCCACGCCACCGCGTTTCAGGCCTTCTGGGGGTTGTTGCGTGAAATAACAACGTTTTATCTCTATCGCACACTGGTGATTTTCGCCATGATCTCCGGCATTATCCCGCTGCTTGCCGCCGGGTTTACCATGGTGCGCATGACACGCAACCGCGAGCTTATCGCCCTTCTGGCCAGCGGCGTATCATTGTATCGGGTGGCGGCCCCGATCATCCTCTGCGCTGTGGGCTTCAACATTCTCGTGGTGGTGGATCAGGAAGTGCTCATGCCGGCAAACATCAACAAGCTGCTGCGCAAACACGGGCATGTCTCCACTTCATTTGTGGACAAGGTGCCGATTTATTTCATCCCGGAAAGCGATAATTCCCTGGTGCTGGCTTCCGACTATAACGCGAAAACCAAAACCATGCGGAATGTCCGCATTATTCAACGCAACCGTCTGGGTGAGGCCAAGGCCATGATTCTGGCCAGAAAGGCGGTCTGGAAAAATGACATCGGCGAAGGGCCGGTATCCGGCGGCTGGCGCATGTATGATGTGGTGCAGATCAATGCGGCCAAAGCCGCCAATCCCCATGACCGCCCCGAACCCATCAAGGAAATGACCTATCAAACCCCAGTAACGCCGGGGCAGTTGAATCTGATATTTCAAAAAAGGGAGGTGGAATATCTTTCCACCGCGCAGATCGACAAACTGATTCTTTACAGCACGCCCGCCACGCGCGTAGCGCTGGAAAAAATCATGTATACCCGCATCACCCAGTTGATTATGAACATGATCATGCTGTTAATCGGCATTCCATTTCTTCTGGCGCGGGAACCCAACAAACTGGTGACCAATATGCTCTGGTGCAGCGCCATCAGTGCCGGATGTTTCATTGCCACGTTCGTATTTTTTCAACTCGCCGGTTCGGGACTTTCACCCTTCGCCGGCGCATGGCTGCCGGTGGTGATTTTCGGCCCACTGGCGATTGTCATGCTGGATATGGTCAAAACGTGATGCCTCACGCAATGTTATGCACTTTGTCATATTGCTGCGCGGTCATGTGCCCGTGCGGCTCAACCGTGGTTTTAAGCTTGACCAGCCATCCTTTGCCGTAGGGGTCCTCATTGACCAGCGACGGATTTTTTTTCAGTTCGTCATTGACGGCGACAATTTCCCCCGCCACCGGCGCATACAACTCACTGGTGGCTTTAACAGATTCAATTTCGCCGAATGTCCCGCCGGAATCCACTTTGCGACCAATGACCGGCAAATCAACAAATGTGACATCCGAAAGTTCATCCACGGCAAATCGGGTAATGCCGATGGTGAGAATATCCCCCTCTTTTTTCATCCATTCATGGGTTTGTGTATACAAATATTCCGCGGGCGATGGCATGGTAACTCCTGAAATCATCCTTTGCCGTTCAGACAGCTCAATTAAACAGCTAGTGTAACCGAATTATCCGGCGCGTTGAACCATATACAGCACTTTTCTTATTTCGTTTTTTGGGTCAGCTTATAAAATGGTAACTTTACCACTTTGGCGGCGGTGCGGGTGCCGCGAAGATCAATTTCCAGTGCAGTGCCTTCCGCGGCACAGGCAGGTTGCACGTAGGCCATGGCAATAACCCGCCCCAGCGTCGGGCTGCTGCCGCCGCTGGTTATCGCGCCAACCTCGTGTCCGCCCGCCCACACCGTCATACCCTGCCGGGCAATGCGCGGGCCGTCAACCGCCAGACCAACGAGTTGGCGCGACGGACCATTGCGCCGTATTTCCGCCAGTGCCGCTGAACCGATAAAGGATTTCTCCGCCGCCACCGCCCATTGCAATCCCGCGGCAATCGGATCTCCATTTTCATCAAGCTCATGGCCATACAGCGGCATCCCTCCTTCCAGCCGCAGGGTATCGCGCGCGCCCAGTCCGGCGGGCTGCAATGGCGCTTCGCTTATGTCCCGCCCCTGCTTGAAAAGCATGTTCATCGCCATCTGCGCAATTGTTGATCCGCAGATGATTTCAACCCCGTCTTCCCCGGTATAACCGCTGCGAAAAACTGTGAACTTGGCGATCAGATAACTTTGCGTCATAAAGTGATAGCGTTTCAGCGATGACACGGGCTCCGGCAGCATTTCATCAAGCAGTGCCATCACCCTGGGGCCTTGAATCGCGATCATGGCCGACTGCATAGTCTCATCTTTTATCTGGTAGTCAAAGCCCGTGCTGTTGGCTTTGAACCACGCCAGCAACTTCAGCCGGTTCGACGCATTGCACACCATGAGCCAGTGTTTATCAAACCGCGATACAATCACATCATCCATCACGCCGCCGTCAGCTTTACATATCAGGCTGTACAGGGACTGTCCCACCACCGCACGGGATAAATCACGCGTGCATATATGCTGCAAAAATCGCAGCGCGTCGGGCCCGAAAAAGTGCAGCCGCCCCATGTGCGATACGTCAAAGACGGATGCGGCTTTGCGCGTCTGCTCGTGTTCGGCGATAATGCCGCGGTAGGATAATGGCATGGCCCATCCGCCAAAATCCACCATTTTGGCACCCTGACGAAGATGAAAGTCATAAAAACACGTTTTTAACAATGGCGTCGGCGATGGCGTCACAAAACACTCCTCTAAACCTCCGCAAGGATAAGCAAACTCCGTTACCTGGCAAGCGCATGGTGTGCCCGATGACAAAATGAGCCGTCAGGTCCCGACAAAATGGGATTTTTCACATGCCGTCTTTGCGCCCGTCCAATTACACCAAATTGACCCATCCGCGCAGATTCGCGGCCGGGTGGCTGGTGTAGCCATGGCAAACCCGACTTTGATTGTGCCTCGATTTTACGCAGTGCTGTGATCCGCCAATTGGCGATTAAAAGCTCACCGCCACACCGGCCATGATGGTCTGGGCAAATTGCCGATGATCGCCTACCTGGGTTTCATAGTTCACAAACAACGATACCTGCTGCGTGATATACCCGCTGGCTCCAAGGCCCAGTAGAGCCGAA
>JAJYZY010000116.1 GCA_021799715.1 Planctomycetota bacterium
CCCGCGCCGAGGCGTGCAGGTAGCCACGAGAAAGAAGCTGCCCGCAAGACGCAAAAACCGTTGATTTTACTGCTCACAATCGCGATGCGAGGCACCGCAATTTGCCGGAACATCCGATGTGGCCATTGTCCTGGCTAATCCCGCTGCATGCCATATTTTGTGTTATCGCCGCAAAATAACAGTAATGCGGAGCCTGACTGAAGTAGCCGTGGCATTGGCACAATTCAAGGCGGCACACGGCAAGTATCCCGCAAGACTCGCGGCTCTGGTGCCGGATTTTCTGCAGGCGATCCCAAACGACGCATTCACCGGCGGATCCTTCCAATACGCGGTAAACCGTTCACGCAACGGATATATGGTCAAGTGCATGGGATTGCCTCCGGGTGCGGGCGGTTGGACCTTGCGCCGGGATATTGCCTCGGACCTTGCTGTTCATGGCGGTAATTGGCCTTCATTTGTTAGATGATAGCTCGCCCGGAAATATTCATTTGCCGACTGACGCTTCCGTCTCGATTCGCCCCAATAAGCGGAGAAGTCCATCCAGAATCGTCAGCGGGTGCGGTGGGCAGCCGGGAATGAATAGGTCAACTGGAACCACGCCGGCGGCACCATTGTTTGCTTCGCTGTGGTTGATATATGGGCCTCCGGATAACGCGCATGCGCCAACGGCAATGACAATTTTGGGATCAGGCAGAGCTTCATAGGCAATTTTCAGGGCTTGTTTCATATTTTCCGTCACCGGTCCGGTGATCAAAAGGCCGTCGGCGTGGCGCGGTGAGGCGACAAATGAAATTCCAAAGCGTGACAAATCCCAGCCAATGGTGCCCAATACGTTGACATCGGATTCACAGGCGTTGCAGCCACCGGCGCAAACTTGCCGCAATTGCAGGCTGCGGCCAAAAAGTTTTCGCAGTTTACCATCCAGCGCAGCGGCCAGTTTTAATTCCTGATCGGCATCGACAACAAGGTCCGATGGTTGACGCACCGTCAGGCGATAATCGCGTGAATAGCTGATCGCCTTTTCCGGGCAGGCATCGGCGCAGTCGGTGCAGAACAGGCATCGGCCGAGGTCCAGTGTTATTTTGCCGCGATTTATGGCGATCGCTTGCGTGGGACAGGCGTCGGCGCATTGTTGACATGTATCCGGGCAGCTTTTGGTATTAAATAACGGCCGTCCACGATACCGCTCCGGTAATTCCGGCGGCGGGCCATTCGGATAATCAATGGTGCGGTGGCCCTGCTGCAAGCGTGTGATGAGGGTTTTTATCATCGTATGTTCTCCGGCGCATTGTCGTAGATCATAAATCGTGTCCGCAATATGAAAGACTGAAACTTTTGTTGCACAACGGAAAATCAGAAATCTGTTTTCCCCGCACGGCCATGGCCACGGCCATCCAGTTGTGAAAAGATGGATCGATAATTTTGTAATGTTCAAAACGGCCTTGCGTATCGGTCAGGGCAACGTGGCACAGTTCGCCGCGCCACGCCTCCTGCGTGGTGACGGTCAGAGAGTTCGGCTGGGGCGGCGCAACACCGGTCTGTAATTCTCCGTCCGGCAGTGCCTTAAGCTGATCCTGAATAAACTGAATGGACCGCTGGATTTCCAGCCAGCGCACATACGCCCTGGCAAAGACATCACCACCCCGCCAGGTGGACACCGGAATATGGCTGAACTGATAGATTCCCGAAGGATGATCGCGCCGCGCGTCCATATCCAGTCCGCAGGCTCGGGCCGCCGGACCAACCAGGCCGAGTTCAATTGCGGATTGCATTGAAACGATGCCGGTGCCTTCAAACCGCGCCATCACGGATGAGGTCTCCCATAGCAAGTTGATCGCCGAGCGGCATTCACGTCCGGCAGTATCAAGTCGTTGGAGCAAATCATCCGCAAGTGCCGGTTGAATATCAAAGCCGACTCCTCCGATCCGCAGCAACCCACGACCAAAACGGTTGCCGCAAAGCGCGGCGGTCATATTGAGAAAATCACCTCTGATCCGCCCGCAGAATGAAGCGGTGGGTAGAAAGCCGACGTCCCCGGATAAAGCACCCAGATCACCGACGTGGTTCGCCAGGCGTTCGAGTTCCATGGCAATGGCCCGGATGGTGGCGGAGCGCGGACTGATCAGGCCCTGCCCCAACGATTCGAGAATCCGCACGTAGGCGGTGGCATGGCTGATGGTGGTATCGCCGGCAAGCGTTTCGGCATAATGTAAACATCGCGTGTTCGGCCCGCCTTGCATTGCTTTTTCAACGCCGCGATGCTGATACCCCAGCGAAATTTCCAGATGCAGGATCGTTTCGCCGTCACATTGAAAGCGAAAGTGTCCCGGCTCAATAATACCGGCGTGAATCGGCCCAACGCCCACTTCGTGTACCTGCCCGCCGCTAATCTGATAAAAATCCATAATGCCGGCCTGTACGGCATCCTTTGCCGAGCGATTCCACGCATCATTCCCCGGACGGTAGCTGCGGTGAAATCGCACCGGCTTGAGCCACGGATGTCCCAGCGGCCTGACACCAAACTGTTCGGCGATTTCCCGTTCAAACAAATGCACTTGCGGACATCGCGGCGTCAACGATGGGAACCCATCAAAGGGCACATTGGTCCGGGCGACATGCAATCGACCGTGGCGATCATCGGCGAGTACGACATAAAGTGTTAATGAAGGGGAGTTATCTGCAGGATCGGGTGTTCCAAAAAGAGCCAATACTCGCTGATGATCGCGTACCGCATCAAGAATGGCGTTTTGAAACTCTGCCAAAGGCAATGCCGGTATTGCGGACCGGGCAACGCATCGTCCGTTGGATATTTCCGCCAGAGGCTGATGTTGCAATTCAGCAGGTGTTGTCATGGCCGCGGCTCCATAAATGTTTGCGCCTGATGAAGCATGTGGGCAAGCAATGGCGGAATGTGCACACCAAGCATCAAAACCAGTAAAAAAGACAGTATCAGCGGCAAGCCCGTCAGCAGCCCATCGCGATATGCTTTGATCGGACGTTTCCGCGGCGGGGGCTTTCCGAGCGTCACCGCCAGAACCGTGCGGCCCATGCCGATAAATACCATCAGCAGAAGCAGCAGGAACAACGCGCAGATGAAAAAATAATGCCGTGACAATGCCGTATTCAAAATGGTAAATATGCTGACAAATGGCCCAAATGGGGGCGACCCGGTAATAGCCAGAAAGCCGAGCATGAAGACGGTGCCCGACAACGGCAGCCGCCGCATGGCACCGCGCACATCATCGGTGCTTTTACTGCCATAAGATCGGTGAATATTCCCGGCGGAAAGAAACAGCATGCCTTTGGTCAGGCCGTTGTTGATCATCTGTAAAAGCGCGCCATACAGTGCCGGGCCGCCGATGCCCGCGCCCAGAGCCAGAATTCCCATCTGCTCAACGCTTGAATAGGCCAACATGCGTTTGATATCTTTTTGGCCCACCATGAACACCGCCGCCACCGCCATGGAAAGCAGCCCCATTGCAATAAATAAATGACTGGTATAGGCCCGCAAACCGCCGGCGATGCATACGCGATCAACCCGTAAAAGTGCCAGAAAAGCGCAACTGGTTAAACCTCCGGCCAGCAATGCGCCCACCACGCCAGGCGCTTCGCCGTAGGCATCAGGCTTCCATGTGTGCATCGGGGCCAAACCCATCTTTGTTCCATACCCCACGAGCAAAAGCACAAAAGCCATTTTCAGCCAGTCCGCATTGGCCGACCGCGCTTGCCGCACCAGATGGGAGAACAACAGTGTCGGATGCGGATCGTGCCCCAGGGATGCGTACACCAGAAAAAATGAACCCAGCAGGGCCAGGGCTATTCCGACGGAACTCAAAAGCAGATATTTCCATGTGGCCTCAATCGAGTGCGGCGTGCGATTGAAGTAAATCATGGGTGCGGTGCTTAGAGCCGTGGTTTCAATGGCGATCCACATCAATCCCAGTTGCTGCGAAACGCATACCAATGTGGCACCGGATAGAAACATCAGCAGGCATGGAATCAGTACCCGGTTCGATCTCTCGGTTCGGTAACGCAGATAACCTGCGGTATAAATCGAGCAGATCAAAAACAACGTGCTGATCAGCAACAACACCAGTTTTCCCGGCGGATCCAGACCGACCCAGCGGCCCCATATCGGTGCGGGGTTTAAAGCCAGAACCATCAGCACTGCCGCAAAATGAAGACTTGCCGCGATGGGCATAACCCACGGTCGCCGGGCATTGGAAGACATGGCTGCCGCGGCAATGGCCCCAAGAACCGGAATGAAAATAAGAGCGGCCAAAAGCATGGTTCATGATTCCTTCAAGGCTGTAAGTTGCCGGGTATCCAGGGACGAAAACGCCTCATTGATGTGGTTGAGGATAATGCTGACCACAAAAATGCCCACAAACAAATCCAGCAGTATTCCGAGTTCCACAAGAAAAGGCACGGCCGCCAGCAGCAACATGCCGAAGATATAAATTCCATTTTCCAGAATCAGATAGCCAATAACCTGCGTGATGGCTTTATACCGTGTGGTTAAAAGCAGAAATCCCGTCAGTACGGTGGAAAAAGACGCTGGAATAATCAATGTGGATATTCCGGTTTGCGTCATCGGGAGATAGGCCGCAAAGGTGATGGATGCCGCCGTTCCCAGCGCCCCCAGCAGCATGGTGGGCAGGAATCCGATTAATGGCTCCACTTCGCGTTTTATTTGTGCATCGCGGAGGGCTTTTTGCAGCATCTGCGGAATGAACAATCCTTTTATTAACGCGGTCAACACCGCCACGATGATAATCATCAAATCAATGCGTTTTTCCAACAGCAACGGCAGGGCGCTTAAAATAACACCCTGCGCCGCGGCGGAGTAAATCAGCGACCGCATGCGACTGACACTGAGCATGAACAAGTTCAGCAGCAGCACAATGACCAGCGGAGTATTAATCGACCAGTGCATGGCCTACCTCACCATCAGAATAAAACCAAACCCGCATAAAAGGCTTGCCGCCGCCAACAGTGTGGGAACATGGCGCATCTGCAATCGGGCCATGAAGGACTCCACCATGCCGATGACCACGGACATTGCGATCATTTCCGCGCCAAAGAGCAGCCAATCCGCGGCGGCGATGCCGATATGAAACGGAATCAGCAGGTGTAATACCAGAGCGCTTAAAATAAAGAGCTTCACGGCTGATCCATAATTGATCAGTCCCAGCAATGGGCCGCTGTGATCCAAAACCATGACCTCATGAATCATGGTTAATTCCAGGTGGGTGTTGGGATCATCCACGGGGATGCGTGAATTCTCGGCTAAAAGTACCACGAATAATCCCGCCGCCGCCAATAGCACCGGTGCTTCAGGCCGATGCGCCAGAGGTGCCAGCAGCATGGGTGTCAGGCTGAAACTGCCGGACAACCGAACCAGTACCAGCAGGCCCAGCAGCACCGCCGCCTCGGACAGACAGGCGAATGTCACCTCTCGTGCCGCCCCCATGCCTTCAAACGACGATCCCGTGTCCCAGGCGGCGGTTGTGGTGAAGAATCGCGCCAGGCCGAAGAGGTAGACAAACAGGATCAAATCACCGGTAAAGTGAACCGGTGCCCCGAAGGGCCCAAATGGAATAAGCAGTCCCGCCAGAACGGTGGCGGCCAGGGTTACCACCGGAGCGGCCTGGAATATCCAAGTTGTTGTACCGCTGATGATCAAACCCTTCCGCATCAATTTGTAAATATCGAAATAGGGCTGCAGCAGCGGCGGTCCGCTGCGCCCCGCAAAAAGCGCTTTGGTTTTGTTAATCACACCGGGTAACAGCGGCGGCATTGCCAGTAACAGGCCGATGTGTACGGCATTATTTATAACATTACCAAGCATGGGTCATCCTTAACTTTTGCATTTGCATTTTCATATTCCGATTCAGGCTTCAAAAGCGCAACGCCAATAACAACACCAGCAAAATCGCCAGCATGTAAACCAGATACACATTGACCGGCTTATTTTGCAGAGGCCGCACACGCATCAGCATGCGTTGAACCAATGCAAACGCGGGCATCAGTCCGCGATCCAGCGCGGTATCCGGGACATCCCGCGTTGCGTGCGTTGTGGACGGAAAATAGCGATTCTCGGGGGGCACCGCAGGTTTGCTGGGAATCAGCCAGATGAATAAGTCCGCCAATATTCGCGAGAATGATGCCCCCGTATATTGCATGCGACTTACAGGCCGCCCGTAGCCGCACATCCAAGTGGAATGCAACGACGCGGGCATGCGAATGTAAAGCAGGCCACATATCGTGGTGCCCAATGTCAGCAGAATGCCGTTTAAGACCGCCAGTTCATGGATTGGCACCAAAGAACCAATGGACGCCCGAGCGGCAACGATTTGCGGTGCCCAACCGTGTGCCGCCCGCACCAGCAACTGCATAATCAGATTGGGAAACAGGGCTAAGGTGACGCATCCGATTGCCAGTAGAGTCATTGGTGCCAGCATTCCGGCACCCGCTTCATGGGCGCGATCCGCCTCCGCGGACCGCTGGTTTCCCAAAAATATTGAACCAAATAATTTAACAAAACCGGCGACGGCCAACGCGCCGGTTACCGCCAGTGCCGGAACCGCCAGTGAAATCCAGACCCAGTTGCCGGCGTGGGCCGTCGTTGCGGTGCGAAGCAGCCCCAGGTAGATGATCCATTCACTCAAAAAACCATTGAGGCCGGGTAAACCGCAGATCGCCAGGGCACCGGCGAACAACAAGCCCGCCGTCATCGGCATTTTCCCGGCTAATCCGCCAAGCGCATTGATGTTGCGGCTGCGCGTGGCATACAAAATATTTCCCGCGCCCATAAACAGCAAGGGCTTAAATAGACTATGGTTGAGGGTATGAAACAACGCCCCGCACAATCCCAATAAAACAAGGTCGGGACGATGGGTTGATTTTCCAATGACCGCCAGTCCCACGCCAATGTTAATAATGCCCATGTTTTCAATGCTGCTATATGCCAATAGCCGCTTGTAGTCATTTTGACATACCGCAAAAATCATTCCGACCGCCGCCGATACAGCTCCGAGAATCAATATCGTGATCCCCCACCATGGCGGCGGCACCGTCATGAGTTCAACAATTCGTACCAGCCCGTAAACGCCGATGTTTAACATGACCCCGGAAAATAAAGCGGAGACGTGACTGGGCGCATTGGCATGGGCACCGGGCAGCCATACATGCAGCGGCATAGTCCCCGCTTTCAATCCGAAGCCGACAATAGCCAAAAGAAATATCGCCGCCGCCGTTGGTTGTGTTGCCGATATGTGGATGTCCCGCCATAGATCAAATGATCCGGTAGCCTGGTGCAAAAGCGCCATCACCGCCAACAGCGCGATCATGCCAACGTGCGCGGCAATGAGATAAATCCAACCGGCTTCGCGGGCGCATGGATCATGATCTTCCGTGGTAATGAGAAAATACGCCGCCAGAGCCATTATTTCCCAGGCCATCAGAAATAACACGCTGTCGCGCGCCAGCACCACCAGCATCATGCCGGCGTTCATCAGCCCCCAGCAGAATCGCAGTTTTCTTCCGTTTCCCGGATGTCGCGCCTGTTTCCAATATTCCATGCCGTACACGGAGCCTGAAAGCG
>JAJYZY010000008.1 GCA_021799715.1 Planctomycetota bacterium
TTTCCAAACCCATGCCGCGGGTATTGGGACTGCGGCCGGTGGCCACAAGGATGTTCTTTGCGGAAAATTCCCGCCTTTCTCCGTTGATTCTGCTTGTTACGATTACGCCCTGCTTCTCCCGGCGCACCTGTTCAACAGCAACCCCGGTGACAATTTCCAATCCCTCGGCGGTCAAATACCCGGTCAGGGCATCGGTGATATCGGCGGACTCACCGGGTAAAATGCGGTCAGAGCGCTGAAGCACCGTGACACGGCTGCCCAAACGCGCGAACATCTGGGCGCATTCCAACGCGATGTACCGTCCACCTAACACAATCATTGACTCCGGAAGGGCTTCCAGTTCAAACGCGGATTCGTTGGTCAGGTAACCGGCTTGCGCCAAACCCGGAATTTCCGGTATTGCGGCGGTGGCTCCAGTTGCAATTAATAAGTGATCTGCGGCTATGCGCTGTTTTCCAACAACAACGGTGTGTGCATCCTGGAGTTTAGCATGTCCCTGGATCAGGCGAACCTGGGGCAAATCACGAATCACATCCACATATTTGGCCTGCCGCAATTCGGCGACCAGGCGTCGCTTGTCTTCAATGACGGCGGAGAAATCTGTGACCCGGCCTTGAGTCTGAACGCCGGCGAACGGATTATGATTGGCTTGATGCACGCATTGAGCCGCACGGATCAGGGTTTTGGACGGAACACAGCCGACATTCACACATGTACCGCCGGTGGGCAGACCATCATTAATAATGGCAACTTTTTCCGCCCCAAGTTCGACCGCGCGGATGGCGGCGGAAAAGGCCGCTGAACCGCCGCCGATGATAACCAAAGTTTCCGCTTTATCTTCATGCCGGTTTTGACTACAACAGGATGTCATAGAATCTCCATTTTAATAGCGCGATCCTCAAGCCCCCCTGCTCAATATGCCGGCTGAAACAAAAAGCCCCATTCCGGAACAGCCGGGAAAGCCCGGAATCTGGATCACTAACTCATTTTACACCCTGTACTAGGGTGTAAGGTCAAGCCGAAATGGTAGTTTCTTTGGGGGCTTTTCAGGGGTTGCAGCCGATGGGCACTAACTAATTCACTGAATATTGGTGCGTGAATCATTGGAGATTATTCGTTCAATATCGAATCTCAACAGCGTGCAGGTTCCGCTGGTGATAGATGCGTTCGGTTAGCGCTGATATCGGAAAGAATCGGGGGAATGTCAATCAATGATGCGATGTCCGTGATTTTCCGGACGGCGGCCGGCCGATCCAGCAATTTCCCCGGCACTTTTTTTGACTGCGGTCCGCAACTGATCCACGACGGCGCAACGCTGTGGGCGGCCGGCTTGGCAAAGCCTTAAATCCATCGCCAGCACCTTTTCCAACCGCTTTAATTCTTTAATTTGCAATTTTACCTTGTTGAGTCGACATTTGATCAATTCCGCCACTCGATTGCATTGGGCCGATGAGCCGTCAAAGGATTCGAGTAAAACCTTAATATCACTAAGTGAGAATCCACCGCTGTGGGCCAGTTTAATAAAACGTAATCGCTCAATGGAGCTTTGGTCATACCACCGATAATTGCCCAGCGTGCGGCCCACCGGCGCAATAAGCCGCTTGCGTTCGTAGAATCGCACGGTTGTGGTCGGCAATTCCGCGGCTTTCGCCAGTTGACCGATATTGTATCTTGCCATTGCCATACGTAATGATTATACACCCTCGGTCAAAACAATGATCTTCCGACCCGTGGAAATACGAGCGGGCTGCAATGTCAAGTTCATGCCGAAATAGCACCGCCGGGTGCGGGCACGGTGCCATGATCTCCACGCACCTGCCTGCATGAAATCGGAGGCCGCCTGGTGCGCGTGGCAAACCAGATGTGGATTTCACATCCACTTCAATTTAGAAAGATATTCCGTCTTGATGAGTCGAACCGTTATTCCGCAGATTATTTTGTTGACGCATCGCTGTGGCATGGCTATAAACAACATTCAACAGTTACGGAACGTTTCCACAGTGCATTTAAAACACGATAAGGAGAGCAGCCATGGCTGACAACCCATACTCCGAATCATCCACGCCGCCGTCATCCGCCGGGTCGGCAAGTCCGGCTCCGGGCATGGCGCAATGCAGTATTACCAAAAAATGGTTCCCCGAAGATGAACTGGTGACATTCCAAGGCCAGATCGTCAGTGCTGAAGGCAAACAGATACTTCTGGATCGCCTGCATACCGGTGTCGAGGCATCTGATGAATTCGTGCGACCGACGGTATGGCGCCGATTCGGCTGCATATTTCTTGATGGCATTGTTCTGGCGGTTCCTATCATGTTTTTTGAATTTGCCGTAATGTCGCTGGCGATATCTGATTTCGGACGCGCCATCCAGTCAGCAACCACCGCCCAACGCATAGGAATAGGATATGACATAATGGCGATCGCTTACCTCGCCCTGGGAATAATTGAGATTGCGTATTTCTCGGTTCTTCACGGATGGAAAGGAAGGACCGTCGGCAAAATGGCCGGAAATCTGAAGGTTATCAATATGGACGGGGCAAATGTTTCCTGGAAAAAGGCGACGGCGCGAGCGTTTGCGTATGTTGGATGTATCTTTATCTACCCAATAGCTGCTTTGTTCGGCAATGCTCTAACATTGGGAATTGCCGCATTGCTCGTGGCCGCATGGGCGCTTACCGACATCATATTGGGGTTAGTGGACACACAATTCCAACGCACACTGCACGACCGAATCTGCGGGACACGGGTTATCCAATTTAACCGGTAGTACTCCGATACGGTCATGGCTGGGATTGAGGTCGTATTGAATCTCGCCAGCCGGATTCACATCATTTGTGGCCGTTGGGATGCTGCGGGGAAAAAGCCATTTATTCCGCATTTTCAGAGAGGCTCTCGATGACTAATCAACCGCCCCAAGCTCCTCCAACGCAAACGGGTTCCGTGGCCCCTCAATCGGGCATGGCGCAATGCAGTATAACTAAAAAATGGTTCCCCGAAGATGAACTGGTGACATTCCAGGGGCAGATGGTCAGTGCGGAGGGCAAACAGGTACTTTTGGACCGCCTGCACACCTGTGCCGACGCGCCGGGAGCGCTGCGAAGGCCCGGTGTCGCGGCAAGATTTTGGTGTATTTTTCTCGATTTTTTCTTGCTGGGTGTATTAGGTCTTATCATTGAAACCGCAATGGGCATGCGTCTTTGGGAACCAAACCGATACAATCGGCTGCAACATCAGGCGTTAGGATTGGCTGCTTATGCGCTGGAAGTAAGCCTCGATATTTTCTATT
Source organism: Planctomycetota bacterium (assembly GCA_021799715.1). The sequence goes on from JAJYZY010000008.1 coordinate 3,286, forward strand.
TTGGATTTTTTCACGGCTGGAAGGGAAACTCTCTGGCAAAAATGGCGGGCAATCTTCGTGTTGTCAACCTCGACGGCACAAGCATTTCAAAGCGTAAAGCGTTTGCCCGGGCCGCGGCTTTTCAGATAGGCCCCATTGTCACGCTCTTTAGCGCCTTGCTGGCCATGCTGACCAGCGACCGGGCGATTTACGACATTGGCTTACTTCTGTCCTATGTCTGGATGCTCTTTGATGGCGTGTTCGCCTTGATTGATTCGCGCACACAACGCTCACTTCATGATAGAATCTGTGGAACGCGGGTGATTGAAGAAACTCTGTAAAGGGTATGTCTTATGTTGCGTTATCGCCTGACCACGCCCGAGCAGGTCTGCTTGAGCTATCAACTGGCCGGGCTTTTTACGCGCAGTGTTGCCTACCTGATTGATGCGGCCATTATGGCGGCATTCATGCTTGGCGCGGCGATGGCCTTTCTGGCCGTTCCAGGCGTTTTCGGAATTGTATTGATTCTGCTGATCATTTTTGCCACGCTCCTGGGTTATTTTATTTTATTTGAAGCACTCTGGTCCGGCCAAAGCCCCGGCAAACGGGTAATGAATATACGGGTAATGGATGCTTCCGGCGGTCGACTTACCTTAGCCAATATTGCCATTCGCAATTTGATTCGATTGGTGGATATGCTACCGACGCTCATGTTTCTTGGCGGCGTGGTGGCATTTATTGATCCTCATCACCGCCGGCTCGGGGATATGGCGGCTAATACGATTGTGGTGCGCGACCGCAAAGTCGGCCTGCCGAAATCCGTGGTGCGGCGTGAAGCGCGGCACAACAGCTTTTGCGCTGATCCGGCCCTGCGTACCCGAATCATTGCCCGCATTGGCCGCGAAGAACGGGATCTGATTATCGATCTGACCCTCCGGCGCGATCAACTTGATATGCCCGTGCGCGAACGCATGTTTGCGGAATTGGCGGCTCACTGCCGCGCGCTATTGGCCTTGGAAGATAACCGCGATTATTTAAGTGATGAACAGACCGTTGTAAATATTGCCCTGATTTTGCAGGATGGCTGGAAAGGCGCATAAGATGACGCAAACACCCGCAAGCCATGGCGTGATGCCGCCGGCAACCCCGGTACGGCTGCTATCCTGCCCCGGCAATGCGTGCCGCGGGCTTCTGCATCAGGCCGCCAATGGAACATTTCACTGCGACACTTGCCGCCTGGAGGTCAACGCGGAATTATTCAATCCAATTGCCCCGGCATTCGCCTCCCCTGAGCTGGCCATGAGTGACGATGCCACGTGCGTTTACCATCCGCAAAAAAAAGCGGTAACGGTATGCCAGGGCACGGGCAATTTCATCTGCTCGTTGTGCGCTGTTGAGATCAAAGGCAAAACCTACAGCGTGCAATATCTCGAAAACCCCGCAGGAAAAAAAGTGGCGGATGATTGGATCACCCGTTATTTGCCGCGCCCGGATCGCGTGGTAAGCAACATTTTAGTAGCCCTGTTTATTCCCTATGCCGATATGGTGGTGATCATTCTTTTCCCACTTTGGGCGCTGTATGGATATGCACAGTGCGCAAAAATAGCGAAAATGCGGCGGGAAAACCCACTGTACCATGACCTGGTCGGCAAGGGGCGAATTGTTATCGGCGTCGTTTTGCTTTCGCTGGTTTTGGTCGGCTGGCTGATCCTGGCGGTTACCTTGCTCGCCGACGGCCACTTTCACACGGGCTTCACGTTCAGATGAGGATCATGCACCATGGCCCAACGCGAACAATTTCAATTCTTCACGCTTTTCCAGCGCACCACCGCCGTACTGGATGATGATGCCATGGTGCTGCTGGATCATCAGTACACCAAAGATCGCATCCGCAGAATTCCGTTTGATCAAATGGACTATCTGCTGCATTGGAAGGGGCCGGCAACCGCGCGGTTGCTGGGGCTGCTTTCCATGACTTTATTGATCCTTATTGCCGGATTATCCATCCTGGGCAATATGAGTCGTAACGACAGCTTTGCCGAGGGCTTCGCCATATTTTTATTGCTGCTGGCGGTATTGCCGGCGGCGCTGTTTTTTATCACATTGGAGCGCGGTCGGCGGCATATTTTGATATGCCGCGCCGAAACAAAAGTGCACATTAGTGGAATCATGCGCGCCGCCAAATTCCAGCGACTGCTTGATGAGTTGACCACCCGGGTCCATGAAGTGCAGGCAAAACTGGCGTCCGCCACTGCGGCCAAGACCTCAGAACTTCCTCAACCGGAAACCCCCGTCCCGCCGGAAGCGGCGACGACCGCGGACGAACCAACCCCCGGAGAAGCAACATCGTAATGTCGCGCGATTCGCTTCACACGGTCGGTGGCTTTTCATTCCGCCTTTTCCAGACAACGCCCGCCACAATGAATTGTGCCAACGCCAACGCCATGTCCCCCGCGCCAAGCTCCCTGCTGGTCTTCATCCAATGACAGCCGATGTAGAAAGAAAACGCCCCCAGCAGAGCGTAGAAAACCGCCAGAACGCTTCTTCTCGTCTTGTACGGCAACATGAATCAAACCTCCCCGCAGACCAACGCATGGACGATCTTACCGGCAATGACAACATCCCTACAAAACAAAGCGGTGGCGACAAACCAAGGACGTTTAAGACGCTCTGAGGCCCGCCCGGCAACCCGCCCGCACAGTTCATACACGAAACCATACCCGCCAGGATGCCGCGGAACAAACTGTGCCTTATAATGCTTTGAATTATTTGGTGTTGAAGGATTATCATGAGCAACCAAAACCCAGCAGGCAGCAGACCAGTGAATTGGTATTCCGTGGCGGCGGTGGTCTGTCTGATTGGCGAAGCGATTTTGCTGTCACAGGCAAAACCGGCGACTGAAGCCCCCCCACCGGTCAGCGTGCTGATCTTGTCATTAATGACGCTGTTTCTCGGCGCGGGTGCCATTATTTACCGCATTCAGGATAAACAACATTGGCTGTTGGGAAGATGGTTGGGTATTGCCGCCATGACGGCGGGCATGCTTATTTTTGCCGTGCAGTCCGTGGCATTGCATAAAGCCAGGGAGGTTTCACAGTTTCGGCACATTTCCGCAATTGGCAATGCCTGTCTGGAATATGCCGCCCGGCATGATGGCCATTTTCCACCCAATCTCCTGACACTGCTGAATGATAAATTGATCACCGTACGCGACTTAAGCGACCCCACCAATGCGTTGGCACCCATTACACTGCCGGCCAACTGGAATCATGTCAAACGCAGCGTGCAAATTGCCGCCATCAATCGCAACAGTGATTATCGTTATGTCGGTTCCGACCTGACATTACCCAACAGCGCCGCGCGGGGGAAATTGCTGGGGTCAATTATCATCCTGTTCCGTAATACCCAAACCATGACCAAGGGCGGCCCGCTGGGGTTTGCCGATGGGCATGTCACATATTTTGCTTCCGGCCAACTTAATGACGTGATTGCAAAATGCAATAAGGCCCGCAAGAAACTGGGCTTGCCGGCAATGTCCTTTGCGGGTATTGAAAAATCAGCTACCGCCGCGACCGGCAAATGACGGCTGCGATCGCGGTAGTTTCAATGCTGAGGGCGATAAATCCTCCGCATTTGGGATAACATTTCAGCGGTTATTGTGCGTCCATGCGGTTGCGGGATTTTTGCCATGCCGACTCCTGAAACCACTTCCGTTGATGCCTTCGAACGTTACGTCGGGGGAAAATGCCTGGTGGCTTGCCACGGAGAAGCATGGCGGGAGATCAAAGCATGGATCATCGCTCTGCCGCGCGCGACAAATATGATCAGCCTGCCCTCAGTCAGCGAGCCATTTCTGGCGTGGACTATTTCGGGGCACGTAGAATTTAAGGAGCGGGAAGACAATCAGCCCTGGATCACCCATCAGATCAGAAAAGGTTCATTCTTTCTCACAGCGGGCGGTGCCCCTTACGAATGTCGATGGAAACCAATGTCTTCGGAGCCTTTTGAGGCCATGATGGTATTTCTTGAACTTCCACTGCTTGAACGGGCATTGATGCAAGTGTTCGGCGGCGATGCGGTTCATGCCAAATTAAAAGATATATCAGCGTTCACGGATTCGGCTTTAAATTCTCTGATGGAATTGTTGCGTACCGAGCTGATGCGCCGCGAAGCCAGCGAACTATTTGTGCAGGGGGTCGCTCAAGCCATTGCCATCCATCTGGCTCGCAATTATGCCGAGTTAACCCATGACCGCCCCAGCGGCAGTCCATCATTGCCCGGATACAAACTGCGGCAAGTGACGGATTGGATGGTCCGGCACCTGGCCGAGGAATTCAATCTTGACCTGCTGGCCGCACAGGCAGGTTTAAGCAAATTCTATTTCAACCGTCTTTTTAAAAATGCGATGGGTGTCTCGCCATCGCACCACCATATCGCGTTACGGATGGAGGAAGCCCGGCGGTTGCTGCGGGAAACGAAGAAAAGTGTGCTGGATATTGCCATGGACGTGGGTTACTCCAATCCCAGCCACTTCGCGCAGCTTTTCCGCAGAGTTACTGGTCTGTCCCCCCGCGATTACCGACGGCAGCGATAATCAAAGATTTGAGCAATATCGCGACAGTTCCGGCAATATCAGGCGCGATGGCGATATAACTACGCGATACAATTACTCATTGTGCGAACTCGCAGCGTCCGCATTAGCCCGCGTGCGGCTTATGTGAACGCATTGAAAAAAGGAGTAACGGCAATGCAAAAACGTCTTCTGGGAAAAAGCGGTTTGGAAGTCTCAGCGCTCGGGTTGGGTTGTATGGGCATGAGTTTTTCCTATGGCCCGCCGAAGGACAAACAGGAAATGATCTCACTGCTGCGGGCGGCCGTAGACCGCGGCATCACCTTCTTCGATACCGCGGAGGTTTACGGCCCATTCACAAATGAGGAACTCCTGGGCGAGGCTCTGGCACCGGTGCGCAATCAAGTTGTGATTGCCACCAAATTCGGATTCGACTTAAGCGGGCCTGACAACCGCCCCGGCGCGGCGGGTCTTAACAGCCGACCGGAGCATATCAAACGGGCCGTGGAAGGCTCACTGAAGCGGCTGCGCATTGGGACGATCGACCTGCTCTATCAACATCGCGTGGATCCGAACGTGCCCATTGAAGATGTCGCTGGAACCGTGAAGGAATTAATTCAAGCCGGCAAAGTGAAACATTTTGGCCTCTCTGAAGCGAGCGTTCAAACCATTCGCCGCGCCCATGCCGTTCAACCGGTTACAGCACTGCAAAATGAATACTCGTTATGGTGGCGGCGGCCGGAGGAGGACATTATTCCGATGTTGGAGGAACTGGGCATCGGCCTGGTTCCCTACAGCCCGCTGGGCAAGGGGTATCTGACGGGTAAGATCAATGAAAATACGGCTTTTGACAGCTCGGACTTCCGCAGTCAATTACCGCGGTTCACGCCCGAGGCGCTCAAGGCGAATCAGGCACTGGTTGATCTGCTGGGCCAAATCGCGGTACGGAAACAGGCCACCCCCGCGCAAATCGCCTTGGCCTGGCTGCTGGCTCAAAAACCCTGGATTATTCCGATTCCCGGCACCACCAAGCTGCACCGCCTGGAAGAAAACATCGGTGCGGTTTCCGTTGAACTGACGCCGGGGGATTTGCGCGATATTGAAAATGCCGCGTTAAAAATAACAGTACTGGGTGATCGCTATCCGGAAAGACTTGAAGCCATGACGAATCGCTAAGTTTAAAATGAGCGACCGTTCACAGCCCTGCCCCCATATCGCCCGCCCCGGCCATGCGGTAAACCGATTTTCAACCGTCAGGCTCATGCGGAAGCATCACGGATGATTGCTCAACGGCGTGTAATTGGTCGACATCCAATTCCATTCGTGACAATCGGCGTCGGTCAGGCCGAACGGAGCCGCGGCGACAATTCACGCGGCATTTCGCATACAACTCGACGCTTCCGCATCGAGCTGATGCGCTCCGACAATCCGTTGGACGCGGCCGGGGTTGATTAACGAGGGACGCCATCGGTACTTTTACTCCGTGCCATTACGATTGATGCGCGATACGCGCCGATAATAGCCTGATGCGGAAGCATCACGGTTGTTTGCGGATCGGCGTACGATGGCCGACATCCAATTCCATTCGTGACAATCGGCGTCGGTCGGGCCGAACGGAGCCGCGGCGACAATTCACGCGGCATTTCGCATACAACTCGACGCTTCCGCATCGAGCTGATGCGCTCCGACAATCCGTTGTGGCGGTTACTTAAATTGCATACGAATCGGTAACACGTAATCACGCGCGCAACAATTATGTATCGTGCCGGCGGCGTGCAGGATAAAATCGTTGCGGAAGCGGCCAAGGTAAATCCCTCCGGCGCGGCGGTGCTTAGCACACGAGCCTGCATCCGGGGCAGCGGCATGGGGACTTGTCATGACATGGCACCTGTCGAAAAAGCTTGCGGAATGGCGAGCGAAGCGATCGGCGTGAAGGGCTTGTGCGGCGTGATTGCCGAAAATTGCGATGGAAAACCCACGCGAGGAACGGATGTCAACGAATCGTGCTTGGCGCTGTTATGGCTTCTTATAGCTGCTTCCACCACATCATTCTGTCACATTTATCGCCCACCGCACAACCTCGCCGGAGTCTTCATCAATTGTCCATGCGGTGCAAGCATCCGTCTCGCGCGATCCCGCCGGGGTTATCAGATAGATCAAATTCGGCCATAGCGCGTCGATATCGGTTTGGCTGGGCACCGGCAACCCATCAGGATGCGAGTGATAGATGCCAATAATCATCAAGCCCTGTTGAAGAGCCTGTCTTTCCGCGCGCATCCAATCCCGCGGATCAATGCGGTATGCCCGCGTCCGTGTTTCGACGGGGGCGGCATTGACGACGGGCATGACGTTAAAAACCGTAATCGCATTATCCCGCAATTGACCGAAAAGAAAGCCGCATGCCTCATGCGGATAATCCCGTCGGGCGTGATCCCGCACCGCGGATAAAAGACGGGGAGAAATATGGAGTATTTGTTTCAGATGCGCCATGGGAATCATCATTCCTCCGCTTGCAACAAAACCGTGGGCCAATAGAATATAGATGAAGTTCAATTTGCTGTCTCTTCGGGACGAGAGACCGGCGGGATAACCATGCGGTGGAGTCGCGTCATGCAGGACGGTTTGTCTGACATTCACCAACTCGCCGAATTGCTCCGCTTGAGTGATCAAGAGCAGGCGGCCCTGAACCGCCATGCACCCGCGCTGACCGGACATGTTGCGGCATTCACCGATCATTTTTACAACTGGCTGGGATCCGTGCCTGCGACGGCGAAATTTCTTTCTCCATTGCCGCGGGAGCAGTTGGATCGTCTCAAACGGCAGCTCGGCGAGCATTACCGCATGATGCTTTCCGAACATGTTGACACGCAGCGCGCTGAAAAACTCGCTGCTCTGGGGCAGCTTCATCATCGATTGGGCTTGTCGATTTCATGGATTTCCGCATCGTATGCCCTTTTCGCCCAGGAATTGAACCGCATTCTGCTGGAAATTCCCGCCGCAGATCGCGAAATTCTGCGCAATGCCATTTATAAGCGACTGCATCTTGATGAAGGATGGCATCTGGCGGGTTATCGGCGGGCACATCTGGCGGGAATTCAGTTGCGTGACGGATTTTATGAAGCCATACGCATTACCAATCAGGTGTTAAGCAGCCACGCTTCCGTATCCGCGCTGCTTCATCACGTCGCGCGCACACTTCAGAAGCATTTGAAACTTCCGTTGGTATGGGTGGGAACGGTTGATCAATATACCAAATGGGTGCATATCCGGGCCGCGGCAGGTCCGGCGAAAAATTATGCACGAAAACTTCGGATATACAGCCAACCAACACGAGCGGAGGGGCGCGGGCCTGCCGGAACTGCACTGGCAACCGGCCAATTGGTGATAACGGACTGGAAGGAGGCAAATCCCGCATACTTGCCATGGCTGGAGAGAATTCGCCACTTTGGCGTGACCGGCAGCATGGGTGCCCCATTTAAAACCAAAGATGGGCAGGCGGGACTTCTAATGATCTACAGTTCCGATGCGTCCCCCATTCCCGCCGGCGCCGAGGAACTGCTTACGCGGCTGGCCGCGGATATTGGCGTGGCCTTGACGCGGATAAAAACCGATCGCACGCTCAAGCGATTGGAGAGCTATCAACATGCTCTGGAGCAGGCCAACTGCATGTTGTTGACTGATCCAAGCCCGGAAGAAATATATCGGTCGTTGTCCAGGATTATATTAGAATACACCGATGCAATTCTGGCTTATGTCAGCGTGGTGGATGCGGAGAAAAAATGCGCCCACATTGTCAGCGGCGGCTCACTGGATGGCGCGCCACTGCCCGGAACGGTCAGTGTTGATCCGACAGAACCCGAAGGCTGGGGCGTTACCGGACAGGTCTACAGACTCAATGCGCCAGTTACCATTCTTGATGCCACAGATGATCCGCATCTGGCACCCTGGATCGAAAACGTCAAACGGTACCGGCAAGGGAGTTTCGCGGGCTTTCCAATCCACTCGGTGAATGGTCATCCGGAAGCGGTGCTGGTGGTGGCAGCGCGGCAGAGAAGCTATTTTACCCCTGATATTCAAAAACTCCTGGCGCAATTGGTTAACAACACCAGCGCGGCGCTGGAATCGCACCGGCAACATCGGCAACTGGAATACATGGGCATTCATGATCCCCTTACCGGCTTGCCAAACCGAACCTATTTTGAAAAAGCAACCATTGCCTCATTGGGGAGGGTTGATCGAACCGGCAATTTTCTGGCTATTGGAATTATGGACCTGGATCATTTCAAGGAAACCAATGATACACTGGGCCATGCCGCCGGCGACGATCTGCTGAAAACCGTTGCCGGCCGGCTGATCGGTGCCCTGCGCGCCGGTGATTCCGCAGCGCGACTGGGCGGCGATGAATTCGGCATTCTTCTGAATTTAAAGGCACCGGAAGATTTAACCGAGGCGGCCAATCGGGTTCTGGATGCGGTACAGAAACCGATTCAATGGGGCGATGAAACAATATTCGTCGCCGCACGGCTCGGATTGACGGTATATCCATTGGACCGGGCGGATCGAACCGGTTTACTGCGCCATGCGGATGCGGCACTTTACAACGCCAAAGAAGGACAAAATCCGATTCAGATATTTGAATCCGCGCTGGCGGAACGAATCGAGAAGCGTTTTCATATTCGACAGAACTTCCCGGCGGCCCTGGCGGCGGGAAAAATAGAATGCTTTTTCCAGCCGCAGGCCAATATGCGAACCGGCGTGCTGGAGGGAGTCGAACTGCTGACCCGCTGGCGCCATGGAGATTCCTGGATATCTCCCGGCGAATTTATACCCATCATTGAAAGCGATCCCAGCCTGATCCGTGACCTGGATCGATTCGTCATCTCCCAGGCCCTGACCCTGCGCAAAATAATGCGGGCCAACGGAATCCATGTTGCCATCAGCGTCAATATCGGAGCGACACATTTATTGCGGCCCGATTTTCTCAGTGATCTGGATAAACTCATCGGCACATCCGGGGATCATTCATTTCTTACATTGGAAATTACCGAAGGTTCCGCCCTGAAAAATCTTCCCCTGGCCGTTTCCCGTCTGGCCGCAATCAACGCGCGCGGCTTATCAACAAGCCTGGATGATTTTGGCACCGGATATGCTTCGTTGCTCTACGCCGCTTCCCTGCCGGTGCGCGAATTGAAGCTGGGGCAGGAATTTATCCGCGGTTTATTGAAGAATCCATCGCATCTGGCCGTGGCCATTTCCACCATACAATTCGCCCGCATTTCCCAAATTTCCCTGATTGCCGAGGGCGTGGAGACTCAACAGGCGTTTGAGACATGGCTGCGCCTCGGCGGAGAACGCATTCAAGGTGATTTACTGGCCCCTGCCATGCCGATAATGGATTTTCTATCCTGGTCTCGTCAGCCCCATGTCACCAAAAACAGCCAGCCGCCCGTGTATCCTGCCGAAGACCACCCACTGCTGGCAATGCAGGCCGGACGGTTCCGACAATCACCCCCGGAACCGGGAATGGTATTGTCATCGGACGGCGATCAAACCCATTGGCCGGTGCCGGAGTTCAAGCACTGTCCACTGACGCACTGGTTTGAGAGTCGCCGTAATTGCCATGGCGGATTAGCGGCATTTCAGATTGCTGATACCGAACACCGCAGGCTTCATCAATGCCACGACCACAATCCCGATGTGGGAACAAACGGTTATTGGATGCATTGGACACAGCAATTTGACGACCTGGTAATCGCAATCGACAATGAATTGCTCCACAACGGAGAACAAGCGTATACTTAAATCAAGCGACCTTCACGACGGAAGATAGGCCGCGATGCTGGTATTACCATGGAGAACAACCCATGAAAGGTTCAAGGCCGGATCATCACACACCACACAGTGCGGGTGCCTCAGATATGAAATTAAATATTGATCCGAATTGGGAGATTCACCCGCATGACGTCAAGAAGCTCAAACAATCCGAAGCCGAGGTACTCATATTGGATGTGCGGCAACAAAAAGAATGGGATCACACACGCATTGAAGGTGCCGTGCTTATTCCGCTGGATCAACTACCGCAACGCCTGGCAGAATTGCAACAGTGGCGCGGCAAGCGCATTGTGGTGCATTGCCACCACGGCGCGCGATCTTTACGAGCGACGGCGTGGTTGCGGCAAGCGGGCTTTGAGCAGGCTCATTCGATGGCCGGAGGCATAGAGGCGTGGAGTTTACTGGTGGATCCCAACGTCCGACGATATTAGCGCAGCCATGGATGCCGCACGGCGCATCGGCGGCGGCGCAATGGCAAGAGCCTGCCCGGATATAATTCCGCCGAGGTTGTACAGCGAAGCTTTGGAAACCCAGGGTTGGTTGGCCGGCGTGTCCATGAAAAATAAGAAGTTCTTGATGCGCAGGCCCTGCCTGTCGTTGCCGGGCGCTACTTTTTACGGTCTATAACCGTGTCGGCCAATGCTTGCCGGGCTTCCACCCGTTTAAGATGTCGGCGTACCAGCGTTGTATCAATCAGACCGCCCAAAGTGCTGGCACAAATATACAGATTCAAGCCTGAGGGGGCATTGTATAAAAACAGCGGGAAAAGAATAACCATAAACTGTGAGATTTTCTGCGTTTGCGCCTGCTGTGGATCGGTTGGCGTGGGTGCCAGCCTCATTTGGAAGCGCATCTGGAAGAAAAACACGATTCCCAATAACACGGGCAGGAGGTTAATGGAGATAAAATCCTGTCCGTGGTAGGTGTATCCCAGGAACCAGACAGAAAATGGCGTATGAAAGGTGGCCAGCGTATCCGGGTTGGCCAGATCAGTAATCCATCCGGGAATAAAGCCCGCCTGCCGCAGGTCAATATCTACCGCCAGCCCGGAATACAGGGCGATCCAAATTGGCATCTGCAGCAGCATGGGCAAACAGCCCAGGACACTGGCGGCCGGGTTGATATTGCGTTCTTTGTACAATGCCATGATTTCCGCCTGCTGGCGTTGTTTATCTTTGGCGAATTTGGCGCGGATGCGGTCCATCTCCGGTTGCACTTTGGCCATCTTGCGCTGCATGGTGGCCATGTTCACCTGTCCCCAGCGTGTCAGGGGATGCAGCAGCAAACGCACTGCCAGCACCAGAATCATGATCGCCACACCGTAATTACCCACGATGTAATGATGAATTAAATCCAGAATTTTCAGAATAATCAGCGACAGCCAGGAGAATGTGCAGAACGCGCAGTAGCTTCCCCGGCCAAAATCAATGACCGCCAGATATTTGTACAGATGATATTGATATGCGGGCGTGCCGGGATTCGCCTTGGCGGAACCGATTAGAATGGATCGTTTCAGCGGCCCCATATACACCGCCAGGGGCATAGCGGTTTCAGCGTGCGCGCCCAGCAGCAGATTTTTACTTGTAACGCGCACCGCCAGCACGCCGCGCGGATTGGCCTGATCCGCTTCGGGATCCACCCGTTCCAGCGTGGCGGATTTCAGATAATTGATCGCGGGAATCGCACTGCCATTATCCAGCGGAAGGGTTTTTACAGGTCCATACGGCAGGGGACGCATGATGCTGGTGAAGAAACGGTTGGATGATGCAATCCACAGCAGGCGGTTCTGCCCGGTAAAATCGCCCAGCGGAACCGGACGCACATCGGCCGCCAGCAACGGCTGGACCCCCGGATGAGGAAAGCCTGACGTATCGAGATATTTACTCGCGGCGCGATACCCGGTACACCAGAATGTCCGCAAGTCCGCTTCACGGTCCAACTGCGGCAGGTTTGTCGGCCCCAGCATGCGCACGCGAATGGTTTCAGGCTTGCCCGTCAGATTTTCGATGTCCTGGGTGATGGTAACCTGGTAATCCCGCGGATTAATCCGGAAAATCTTCTTCAACAAGACAAGCGGCTTGTTGTGGCTGTCGTCCAGTTGCAGTTCCAGCACGGCTTTCGTGGAGCCGGGCTTTACCGGTTCTGCATACGACCACGCCAAGTCCCCGACATTATACTTTGCGCCGTTCACGGTAATTTCCCGCGTGGAATAGGGCAGCGGTGATCCCGGCCGGTTTGTCATCAGCAAAAGCGGCTTGGAAGAATTAACCGACTCGCGATATTGCAGGGCATTGAGTTCCACGCGCTTGATACCCGCCGAAACGTTATCAACCCATAGCGCCAGGAGAAAATTTTTACCGTCAGCCGGGGCGCTTGATCCCAGGCGCACGATCTGTGCGGGAACGGCCTTAATCGCTTCGATTCTCGGCCCATTGGCGCTCTGTCGACTTGGGGCGGGGACCGGTGCCTTATGTTTGCCGAAAAAGTGCCCCATAATTAACTGCATGCCGATGCCGGCAATCAGGGCGATCAGCACAAGCTGGATGATTTTTTTTATATCCATAATCTTTCCATTGCTTTACGTGAGGTTAATGCCGCTCTCTTGCAGCGCGATCGGCGTGGTCGGGAACGCTTATGCTCCCTCCAGCAAGCGTTGGCCCAAAAAATTATCCAGGGCGTCGATGGATCGCACCTTGTCCACGGTGGTGTTAATGTCATACGCCAAACGGATAAATTCCACATGCCCCGGATGCAGGATGACAAAGCTCGAACGCGGGTCATGATCGCGCGGCTGTCCGACGCTGCCGACATTAATAACCGCTTTTTCCTCGGTAATGTCATAACGATTGTTGAGATCATCCGGGGAATAGAAATCAGGCTGCGCCACAAAAACACCCGGCACGTGCGTGTGGCCCACAAAGCATAAATGGCCGACCCGTTCAAAAATCAGCGCGATTTTCTGCGATGCGGAATAGATATCATCCGGGAAAATATATTCATTAATCGGTCGCCGCGGCGATCCATGCACCGCCATGAAGCGCGGGTGCATCATGCGCGTCTGCATGCCGCCGAGATAGCGCCACCGTCTGTTGCGCCGTGTGCGGTCCGGATCGCTTTCAAACTGCTGACGCGTCCAATAGGCGGCATTTTCCGCGGCGGTATTAAAATTGAAGGGCTCATAGAAAATGGCGAAATCATGATTGCCCATGATTGTAAATTCACAATTTTCAATAACCGTGTCCAGGCATTCCAGCGGATTGGGGCCATAACCAATGACATCACCCAGGCAGCAGATATTTGTAATATTCCGGCGGCGAATTTCCTCCATGACCACCGTCAGAGCCTCAAGATTGCCGTGAATATCGGAAATAATGGCGATAGGTTGTTGCCGCGCATCGGATTCAACCGCGGCTGGGGCGGGGGTTACCTGCGTTTCATCACCATTTTCGTGCGCCTGGCGAACACTGGAAAGTGAAGCAACTTGTTCCGCGTCTTTCTGATTGCTCATATCTGTATAACCGGGCATTACCCCGTCCAAAGTCCCGCCATCTGGTTATATAGGCCATTGGTTATCGTCAACCAGTCAACCAGACGCACAAATCCAGTGCGTATGCTAGTTGACCATACGCCAAGCCGTCAAACGACCCGCAATTTCGCAAACAGGGTCTTTGCAGTCGCAATGAGCTGCAACGGTAACGGTGTATCAACAACGGCGCGCTTCTCGCAAATTCTGTGATGTCGTGACCCAATGCGAATACACCTTATATCGGGTAATTGTCAGTAACCTGACTGCAGTAACCGGTATACGCAGCAGCCGCGGCCAAGCCACGACTGACAATCATTTCTGTGGCGTCCGCGGGGGCACCGGATCGTACCCGCCTTTTACAAACGGATGACAGCGCAACAGTCGCCGGATTGCCAACCATCCACCGCGCCACGGCCCATGCTCCTTGACCGCTTCAATGGCATAAACACTGCACGTGGGCTCATATCGACAATGCCCGCCCAAAAAGGGCGACAACACAACTTGATAGACCCGTATTAAAAACAGCAATGCCCCGGCGGATGCCCGGAGAACAATACCACGTTTCGCCGGCGATTCCGCGGTAGAACCCGCAACGGCATCCACAGCATTTGCTTCTTTCCCCGATGCTCGCGATTCAGATGGTTTGATGTTCTCTTGCATGATAATCCCGCGCACAATCAGGGCCACCATGACAGCAGTTTATGCGTTTGAACGCACGCCTACAATTTCCCTGGTGGCTTGGCCGCTGCACGCAACATTCCCAACCGGGCAACGGCATCGTGCCGCGCCATTCGCCAAAGCTCTGGTTTTGCTCGCAACCGGGCAATATGAGAGCCAGCGCAAATACGATTCCCCCGGAGTCATTCAGCCGCACGGTGGAAACCCGCGGTCAGTTGGCTGGGGCCGAAGATGCAAACACGAGTTAATCATGCACCCGGCCTTCGACCGCGGTGACAGGTAAAACCATCTCCCTGTAGGTTGCCTGAAAGCCGGAAGTTTGAAAAAGTTCCCTGGCCGCGGTATTTGGCTCGGCCACCATCAGCCGCAGTTGATTGACGCCCTTTGCCCCGGCCCATTGCCGGGCATAATCAACCAGTGCCCGGCCCACGCCCCGGCGACGGGCATCTTCCCGCACCGCCAGATCATGAATAAACGCATAATGCGTGTATTGATAGATCGGAATTTCCTCATTGATTGCGGCGGCAAGTCCACCAATAACGTCCCCGGTGTGAATTTGGCCGCTGTCGACGGGCTTCTCCCGGGCTACGATGAACAGCCACTGCGGATTGGTCCGATTAGCGGTGATCCAGCGGGTATAACGCTCCTGAATATCCGGCCTTAATGCCCAGCGCAAGGGCCAATATTGCTCGTGTTGCCGCTCCACCAGCAGAAACAACTCAACGAGCACGGATATATCCGATTCGGATACCGGAATAATTTCGAGATTTATATCATGCTGTGGCATTACATCCCATCATTCTGCAATATGGCTCCCGGAAGCGTTTTTTAGCGAATACCGGAGGATACTACACTGCCGTCATAACGCACTATTTAATCCAATTTTCGCCCGCTTGTGAATACCATTGCGAATCTGCCATGATGCGGCAGCCATGTTGCCGGTTATCACCGCCTGCCGGACGTGTGCCCCCAATTCAACTTGCGGTGAGGCCTGGCGGAATTCGCAGCCCGAAATGCACACATTGCCGGACGTGGCTCTGATGGCGGCAAACTTTGGATCCCACTGACAGAATGTGCAATCACCAAATCCTATTGTGCTGTGCGAATCCAATCGCGCAACCTGGGTGCACGGTCCCCAGAAGGAGCAGTTCACCAATCGTACCGATCCGCCATTGCCTGGTTTGACAACAACCTGCACCGGTTCAATCGGACCGGGAAGCTTCATGTAATTAAAAGAAACAAATTCGCCGTTGGTAATCAATAAGCCCGGCCCCTGCGATTGTTCAACCAGAAGAGCATGGCAGGACGCATCGGCACCAATACCAAGGAAATTGCCGTTGCAGGCACCGGTCTTGCCTTCAATAAAACGATAGCCCGCGTGATATCCAAATGAAAACGTGTTAAGAACATATTGCCAGTCTGTGCGACCGAATATGAAGGATTCGCCATGCCGATAAATGAACTCCAGCACCGGGCCGCTGGCGCTCCACCAGGGGTTAAAATGAACATTCTCAATGCGGCCAATATCGTAAACTTCATCGACGAATATACCGGTTTTAAGAGGTTGTCCCGTTACATTTCGAATCAGATGCCGATGCGCCTGCACCGCCCGAATGCCATACCATGAATTCAGAAGTTCAACATTTTCAACGGTGCAATTGTTGCCCTTCATGCTTATCGCCCATGGGTACGCCACGGGGGTGGCATCCGGAGCCTGATGCGGATGAAAGATGCACAGACCCAGCACGGCGGAATTTTCTGACATGGAAATTAGCGGCACTGCCTCGTGGTTCCCCCGGCCTCCGGTAGCCAGAAGCACGGATCCGGCCGCATCGAAAGTATTGTGTGATGCCTTCCCCAAATCGCTATGCGACGTCGGGCCGCGGAATACACCTTCAAACGCGGTGCAAGGTGGAATGTGAAGTGAGCCGGCGATGACATACCGTCCGGCAGGCACATGCACAATTCCGCCGCCGCTACGGTGCGCGGCATCCAATGCCTTTTGAATGGATGAGGTGGCATCGCGACGGCCGCTTGAATCCGCACCAAACTTCAAAACATTGAACGAATAACGCGTGTCCGGACCAGCCCCACGACCGGAAGAATGCAGCCTGAAATCCGGCTGTGAAGCCCCGACATTCGTTTGATCGGCCATGGCAAGTCCCGTGGCGGCAGCCATTGATAACCAGTTGCGTCGTGTAAATTCAGGCATGTTCACACTCCGTTGTGTACCAGCAGGGATCAGCCGTTCAGTGCCATCATGCACAAGCCAGATCGCGCTAAACCTATTACCGGGTATCATAACATCATTTGCCGGTGCGCCGCAGACCGGCGGCAGAATTTTCCTGCTGATGGCTTTAGGCGTTGAAAAATAATGGCTAAGTGAAAGTCCTGCCTTGGAAGCTCGAAGCTGGAGACATCAATCTTGCTCACCGCGTTCATTGGCGGCGGTCAGGATGAATTTTTGCGTCAGGCCGGACCACACCAGCAACAGGGCGGCGGACGTGAGAATGAAAATCCAGAGCAGCTCAGGATGCAGCCATTGCTGATCCGGGCCGATAAGTTCCGAGTCGCGCATCGCGCACCAGAGACCGATGGCCATTGTCACCGTTAATGCCAACGTACCGCACAATCGGCCCGCCATGTTAACCCACCGGTTGAAACGCGAAAAATAGCCGGTCAGGCCAATAATGCCCGCGGCTTCGGCTCCCACCACCGCCGCGGCCATGACAACATGAATCCATGGTGATTTCTGTGCCGAAACAACGCTGTCGACGGTGCGGCAGGTAAACAATTCAACCATTGGCAAAAACCATAAAATGGTGACGACCGATCCAAAAGCCAACTGGCGGGTATTAAATAATTCTGAATTGACCGCGGCGGGCCGTATGCCGGTCAGCGCATCAAGACACACCAGCGCCAATAACGCCACCGCCGGATATTCCACCAAAATCACCATCAATGGTCCCTGCTGATTGGCAAGCAGATATGTCAGTGTCAATACGGCAAATCCCATGAAGACCATCAGTGACGCACGGCGGCGGCGCGATAGAAAAGGTATTGCCAGCATGGCCAGAATACCCATGATCAATTCAATGGCTTCAACGCTTTGCGTCATCGCGGTATGAAAAACGGGCGCACTGGTTTCACGCAGGGAGTAAAGCTGGGAACCGTGCCCCAGAATCAGATAGAATGGCGCAATTAACAGCAGGCAAGCGAATTCCGACACGAAGACCGTGGACAATTCAAAACGTCTGCGCGGTATCGGCCACGGTTGTCCCGCCTGTGCCGCCGATGCCGGGGGAATCGGGTCGCCGGGACCGAGCGTTGCGGCGGGCAAAGACACCGCCGATACGCCGCCGTCAACGCCCAATGTGGAGTTTATTGCGGTACCGGCCACGCCATGGCGTCCCATGGATTGCCGATGAGAAGATGGACGAATGTTTCTCACGATCTTTATGTCCATTCAGCCGGGCCGGACATTGCACGATTTCCAAATCGAGCTCTTCCGAATACCAACTCATTATATCCTGATACCATTCCCGGCGTCCAAACAGTGTGCAGTTCCAATTCGTTGCATCGAAAAGGAAAGAAAAAAGCCGGCCTCTGGGGGCCGGCTTCTGAATTCACACTTCTTTAAGCGTGATGTTAGGCTTGAGCCGGAGCGGCGTCGATTGGGGCGGCCCCCAACGGATCATCGCCATGGATCGCTTTCCGGCAAAACTGATGGGTCAAACCCGCCCAGGTCAGTACCACGCACGCGGTAATTAACAGGTAAAGCCACATGATGCCCACGCCAAACCACCCTTTGGTCATCGCCGGGCCCGCCATTATGTGGGACAAGGACAGCGCGGCAAAAAATCCGACTGAACTGATCAGCAAAAAGGCCACAAGGGTCATCGCCCGGGCAATGCGATTGATGGTCAGGGAGAATTTACCCTGCGATTCCGATATGGCCACCACACCGGCCAAAAGCGCACAAATACCACCCGCAGCAAACGTATCGCGGAGCGCCGAGCTTCCCATGGAATTGAATATTTGCGCAAACGCCGGATCCGAGACGCATTGAAGCGACGGCAATACCCACATGACTATCACCGCGATGGAGAACATAAATTGCCAGGTGCTTAATGATTCAGACTTCGGTGCCAGCGTGCGCGCTTGCAAAATCGCCGACAACGCCGCGAGTGAAAGCAGACCGGCGATCGGCAAGAGCACCAGGTTGATTCCAATGAGATTCTGTTGGAGCATCGTCAGAATCAGCAGGATCGTCAAGCTCGCGCCGATGTTGAGCATAAACCGGCCGCGCGCATCGCCGCGGAACATTGGAATTAAAATCAAGCCGGCAATGGCCCCGGCAATCTCCGCAAACTTCAGCGCGCCGGGAAGAGCAAAAGCCAGCGAGCCGGCTTTCAATCCCGTCCACCAGCCGGTTTCCCCAACCTTATGCGGCATAAAAAATATTGCCGCCAGAAGCAGTACACAAGCGAATTGCGCCGCCATCACACTGCTCCACGAAATCCATTTGGGCATCGACGCAGGCGCTTGGGAAATCGATGCGCCCGGAACCGGTGTGGGAGGAACCGCCGCCGCGTACCCGATTTGCTTATCCCCGGATTGAACTGGATCGGCAAAATTCACCGTAAGATTCTCCGTCTTGGCGACCGGAGAGTCCGACATCGGCACGATTGGTGGAACCGTCGAAACCGGCCGATCCGATTCATTGGTTTTTGTTGACTTGGCTTCCATATACGCACCCTTGCATAAACACAGACAATCAGAGGAAACACATTGAGCCGTCGCCGGTTCCTCTTATCTCCGGCGTGGACACCCTTTTGTATCGGCTGACAGGCACGGAATCTTCATCGATAAAAACATGATTATTGGCGCTTCCAATAATAGTTGGTTTTTTCAGATTTGGTGACAACGGCGGGATAAAATACGTCCGAATTCATGCGATTTTATGCGTCTCCCGGCGCTCCGGAATTGAAGCTGATTTACTGGTACCGCATGACCACTCCGCGCGTGTCCATGTCACGGGCGGGGCTGCACTCATTGAGTCCGGCTTGTCAACAAATTAATCTTCAAACTGGGCGTTGGAATAGACATTCTGAACGTCATCATTTTCTTCCAGTGCGTCAATGAGAGCCTGGACTTTTTGTGCGGCTTCGCCGCTGATGCTGATTGTCTGGCTGGGGATCATGGTAATTTCCGCGGAGACAATGGGAATTTTTGCGATCACAAGGTTCTTGCGCACTGATTCAAAGTCCGCCATTGCGGTTAATACCGTATAGCCCTCTTCCGCGGTCTGTACATCCTGCGCCCCGGATTCCAGAGCTGATTCAATGAGCTTATCTTCGTCAATGGCATGGCGTTCCACAGCTATTACACCCTGCGTGGCAAACATCCAACCAACGGAATTCGCCGCCCCCACCGCCCCACCGTTGCGGTCAAAAATAACGCGGATTTCCCCGGCTGTGCGATTGCGGTTGTCCGTCAGCGCATCGACCAGAATTGCCACACCACCGGAGGCATATCCCTCATACAAGACCGGTTCGTAATTGTCCGCCCCGAGTTCGCCGGTGCCGCGTTTGACCGCTTTTTCAATGGTTTCATTGGGCATATTCGCGGCGCGGGCTTTATCAATGGCATAGCGCAGGGCCAAATTGTCATCCGGATTGCCGCCCCGTTTGGCGGCAATAATAATTAAGCGAGCCAGCTTGCTCCAGACTTTTCCGCGCCGGGCATCGACAACCGCCTTTTTATGCTTAATGGATTTCCAATGGGAATGTCCCGCCATGCTTGCAACATCCTTTTCATGCCGTCCGCTCGAATAGTCCAAAGTGTATCATAACCAATAAAACAGTCTAACGGCGGGGCGTTTTCAGCGCTATTGGCAGGAATAAAATCTTTTCCTATAATGGGGAATTCCGATGACACCGGACGTTTATGGCCGGCGGGAGATCGGGACTTGGATTTGAGGAGTTGGCGACGATGCCACATGTTATTACAGAGCCGTGCATTGGCACAAAAGATTCCGCATGCGTAGCGGTCTGCCCGGTGGATTGCATCCATCCGCGCAAGGATGAGGGGGATTTTGCCCCGTCCGCACAATTGTATATTGACCCCGATACGTGCATTGACTGCGGATTATGCGTTGACGAATGTCCGGTCAAGGCGATTTTCCCGGAAGATGATGTTCCGGAGGAATGGAAAAAATACATTTCCATTAATGCGGAACATTATAAGAAATAAACAACCACTGGGGCTGGAACTGGGGCGGAAATTCTGATTTCCGCTGCAATCCAACCATCATGCGGGATCATGTGGCCGACCCGTGTCGGCCAACCATCGAACGGGCACATTGGCAATGACGGTCATTGCCATGTTCATTACGCCGGTTCGCGTGACCGCAAATTGAGGATTTATTCATGGCTACAACCACTCGCAAACCCCGCTTTCAGAGCTTCAGCCGTCCGAAAATCCGGATCGGCAAAGTTGCCAGCACCGGCAAGGTGTATGTCGATTACAAAGACACTGAAACGCTCAAGAAAATGCTGACCCTCAATGGCAAAATTCAGCCCCGTACGCGCATCGGAGCGGCGGCGTTTGAACAGCGCATGATCACCGATGCCATTAAGCGTGCCCGGTTCCTGGGGCTGCTGCCGTACACCGGCTCTGCCCAGTAATTGATCCTGTAAAATTTACGCATCTGATTGGTCGGTTGAATTGCCGAAGTGCCAGCGATTAACCGCTACGCGCCTTTGCGCTTGCTGATGGCGGCTTGAATTTGTTGATGAACGCGCTGGGCATTGGGTATCCATTCCCATAGTCCGGAGGGGTCCATATTCTTGCCGACCGCAAAACCGATGGAACCAAGTCCGAGCATGCTTTGCGCGGCTGGCTCAATGAGTCGGGCTTCGGAAATGTGGGCCAGGCCGGCTTCAAAAATTGTGGGATGACGGGCACCCTTGATGGTAACAATTCGACAGGTGGTTAAAAGATACAAATGACTGGTCCATTCCATTAATGCATAAACCACACGCACCGCAACCAGAGCCGCGGAAATAATCAGAGCGGTTTTGGGCAATAGCAGATCACCAAAAATGCCGGTATGGACGACCAATATGGCCATTAATACAACAATTCCGCAAAAGCGAAAACTTGTTGCAACAATGTACCACAAAGATGGACGAACCATAAGTATCACCAATTCATTACCCCGCAGGAGAGACTCAGGTGTAAGTTTCCCGGCCATTGCTTCAACACGGGCGGCTTCACCAACGGCCTGATGGGGTCGATCGACCGTCAGCGGCCTCCAACGTCCAGTGCTCTCGGTACGGGGCTTTAAAACAAGTTGATCAAAGGTCTCTTTCAGCATCATGCAGGTATTTTACCAGATTTGCCGCCGCAAGTAATTTGGCTTGATCGCCGGCTTGGTGTATTGTGTAGTGCTTTGCCCGATGCGGACAAAGATGAGTTAGTACTTAGAGAGGTATTGTAGCATGACTAAAAAGCACCTGTTTACCAGTGAATCGGTCAGCATGGGTCACCCGGACAAGGTGGCGGACCAGGTTTCGGATGCGGTTCTGGATTCCCTTCTGGCGGCTGATCCCATGGCCCGCGTTGCGTGTGAAACGCTGGTAACCACAGGTCTGGTGGTTTTAGCGGGGGAAGTAACCGTGCACAATCAGGCGGGTATTGATGCCCTGAATCGGGCGGAAGACACAGCACGGGAAGCAATTCGCGAAATTGGCTATGACGATCCGCGCACCGGCTTCGATTATCGCAGTTGCGCGGTATTGCGTGCGCTGCACAGTCAGTCCGCGGACATCTCCCGCGGCGTAACCGCATCAGACGCCAAAGAACAAGGTGCCGGCGACCAGGGAATCATGTTTGGCTTTGCCTGTAATGAAACCAAATCCCTCATGCCACTGCCGATTTATCTCAGCCATCGTCTGGTGGAACAGCAAGCCAAATTACGGCGCGATGGAACCATCAAGTGGCTGCGCCCCGATGCCAAAAGCCAGGTTACCGTGGAATACCATGATGATAAACCCCATCATATCCACACCGTGGTGCTTTCCACGCAGCACACGCAGGAAGCGGTGGATTCTAAAACCGACAGCTTTTCGGATGCCGCCCGACATGAAATTATCGAAAAAATTATCAAACCCGTGATCATGGCCGAATGTCCGCAATTGTGGAATAATCAAATGATTTTCCACATTAATCCAACGGGAAAATTCCTGATTGGCGGCCCACATGGCGATTCCGGCCTGACGGGCCGCAAAATTATCGTCGATACCTACGGCGGCCGCGGATGTCACGGCGGCGGCGCATTTTCCGGCAAGGATCCATCCAAAGTGGATCGGTCGGCCAGTTACATGGCGCGTTATATCGCGAAGAATGTTGTTGCCGCGGGGTTGGCCACCGCTTGTGAAGTTCAGCTTGGCTATGCGATTGGCGTAGCCGAGCCGGTCAGCGTTCTGGTGGATACCGAAGGCACATCCGTCATTGACGAACAGATTATCAGCGACCTGGTGCGTAAAGTATTTCCACTTAAGCCCCAGAGCATCATCAAACATTTGAACTTGCTGCGGCCAATTTATCGCGAAACAGCCCGCCACGGACACTTTGGCCGTGAACTGCCCGAATTTACATGGGAGGCCACCGACAAGGCGGATGAGCTGGCCCGATTGGCCGGTGTGAAATCCGCAAAATCCGCTGCGGTTGCACTGGTATAAACTTAACAAGCGTATAAGGGTAAAATAAGGGCAATTTGCCATACCGGGCAAATACGGTTTATAGTATCAGCATGGCACGAACGCAGCGTTGGATCGGCCTTAAGGGGGCTGTGCACGATGAACATCGATTTGTTCTTTGTCATGCCGGCCAACCGTTCACGGCTGTCCACCGCGCGGCAATGTTAATCTAACGGGATGATGCTCGGGCAAACTGCGGGAGCCTGTCCGAGTAATAGCTGGCATTGCAATGCGTGTGAAATAAATGGCCCGTACGCGCGGCGGAGAATTGAGCCGACTCTGGATAAGCCGTGTGCGATACCCGACAACAAAGCAGACGGCGCGCCGGAGGCCACGTCGCCCGGCGGCGATTATTCGGACAGGCCTATTTGACTTGATATAACAGCGGAGTTGTCATGGCGGAAGCTTTGCGATGGGGTATTCTTGGCACCGGCACGATTGCTGCCAAATTTGCCAGAGATCTGCTGGTTTCAAAAACCGGACAACTTGTCGCCATTGGCAGCCGCACCCCGGAATCCGCGGAGCAATTTGGCAAAGAGTTTCTTCCCGATATATCGATCCGTCGGCATGGGAGTTATGAGGACCTGTTGGCTGACTCGACCGTTCAAGCGGTTTATATCTCCACGCCGCATCCATTCCACGCACATTGGAGCATCCGCGCAGCCATGGCGGGAAAACACATTTTGTGTGAAAAGCCGCTGGCATTGAATTATGCCGACGCCATGACCGTCGTCGAGGCGGCCCGGGCCAACAGGGTATTTCTGATGGAAGCGTTCATGTATCGCTGTCATCCGGTGGTGGAGAAGTTGATCAAACTGTTGCGTGAAGGCGTCATTCATGACGTGCGCATGATTCATGCCAATTTCGGCTTTCAATGCGCCCTGAATTATGACCATCGCCTGCTGAATAATTCCCTTGGCGGCGGCGGCATATTGGATGTTGGATGTTATCCGGTTTCCCTGGCCCGCCTGATCGCCGGTGTGGCGGCCGGAAAGGAATTCCTTGATCCCCTGCATGTTGCGGCGTCGGGCGTGGTCGGGGAAAAAAGCCACGTGGATGAAATGGCCTCGCTGATACTGACATTTCCCAATCATATTGTTGCCAGCATCAGCACGGCCATTCAATGTACACTGAATAATGACATACATATTTATGGCACTGGTGGAAGCATCTACATACCATGGCTATGGATACCACAGCCGAAAGGCAACAGAATTTTCATTCGCCGCCACGGCAAAGATCAGGAGGAAATCACTGTGGACGCCCCCGCCGGGGTTTACACGCTCGAAGCGGATGTGGTCGCGGCCGCCGTGGAGAATCAGAAACTCGAAGCGGCCTGGCCTGCGATGCGCTGGGCCGATACGCTGGGCAATATGAAAACCCTGGATCGCTGGCGGCGCATTGTGGGCGTGA
This sequence comes from Planctomycetota bacterium, assembly GCA_021799715.1. The sequence goes on from JAJYZY010000008.1 coordinate 28,049, forward strand.
CGTATGAAGACGAGAAGCCTGAAAACCGCCTGACGCCGCTATCCGGCGGAACTTTAAGTGTTCACGAACCAAATGCCATGGAATATGGCCGGGTTCCGGGTGTCGAAAAACCCGTATCCCGCTTGATTTTTGGCGTTGATAAAATCAGCATTCATGATTTTCCGATGGCCCAGGCGATGCTGGACGACTACTTTCAACGCGGCGGCAATACCTTTGATACCGCCCATATTTACTCCATGGGCGTTTGTGAAAAAGCGTTGGGAAAATGGGTGGCCAACCGCGGTATTCGCGAACAGGTTGTCATCATTGGAAAAGGTGCCCACACGCCGGATTGCAATCCCACCGCGCTGACCCGGCAACTCATGGAAAGTCTTGACCGCATGAAAACGCATTATGTTGATATTTACATGATGCACCGCGATGATCCCGCCGTGCCGGTCGAACAATTTGTGGATGTGCTCAACGAACATAAACGCGCCGGGCGCATTCGGGCGTTTGGCGCGTCCAACTGGAGCATTCCGCGCATCGAAGCGTTTAATTTCAGCGCACGAGCGCGCGGTTTAACGGGGTTCTGTGCCATCAGCAATCAATTCAGCCTGGCGCGGATGATCCATCCGCCCTGGCCGGGCTGTATGTCATCCTCCGATCAGGACTGGCGAAACTGGCTGGAAAGCAACGAGATGATTCTTATGCCCTGGAGCAGTCAGGCCCGCGGCTTTTTCACCGATCGTGCCGCGCCGGATAAAACCGCGGACGCGGAGTTGGCGCGATGCTGGTATTCACCGGATAATTTCCGCCGCCAGGAAAAGGCCCGCGAGCTGGCCCGCAAACTTGGCACAACCCCCATTGTCATCGCATTGGCCTATGTGTTGTGCCAACCATTTGCGACCTTTCCCATGATCGGTCCGGCCACCATTGACGAAACCCGTGAAAGCATCGAGTCTCTTAAAATAAAACTGACGCATGAACAGATATCCTGGTTGAATCTTGAGCGGTAAGCCCCTGTTTTCCCCTTTGGGAATACCGGCGATATAATTCTCCGCATGATTATACTTATTGATAATTACGATTCGTTCACCTACAACCTTGTGCAGCGGCTGGGGGAAATTGATCCCACGCGTGTTATTGAGGTCATCCGCAATGATAAAATCACCATCGACGACATTGAACGCCGGCAACCGGAGAAAATCATTATCTCACCCGGACCCTGCACGCCGCGCGAGGCCGGCATCAGCAATGATGTCCTGAAACATTTTGGCCCGCGTGTGCCCATACTGGGCGTCTGCCTGGGGCATCAGTGCATCGGCCATGCGTTCGGGGCCGTTGTTGAGCGCAATTATCGGCTTATGCACGGTAAGACATCGCCGATTTACCATCATCATCAGGGAGTGTTTGCCGGGCTTCCCAACCCGTTTGATGCGGCGCGATATCACAGCCTGGTCATCCGCCCCGGCACCTTGCCGGATGATTTTATTGTAACGGCCTGGACTGATGAAAAAGAGATTATGGGCGTGCAACATAAGCACTGGCCGCTGCATGGCGTGCAGTTCCATCCGGAAAGTTTTTTAACTCCGGAAGGCTATACCCTGCTGAACAATTTTCTTAAAATCCAGGCTCCCGCAGCGCTGAAAATGTGAACTGCAATCAATGGCTTGTTAGAGCGGTTCTCAAAAGTCTTGTCGCATGCGGGGGCAATAATTCGCGCATGCGTAATTTGCGCCAAGGCGGCGTTTGTGGCATAGTAGTGACATGCGACAGATCGCTCCCAATTTCGAGAATGGTTCGCAGGAACGGATGTTCCGGCAAATTCCGGTGCTTCGCACCGCGATTATGAATAGTAAAATCAACGAGATTTGCGTCTTGCGGGCAGCTTCTTCCTCGTGGCTACCTGCACGCCTCGGCGCGGGAGCGCTCGTGGCATGATGACCTGGGCCTTTTCCAGCAATCTCTGCACCGATGCCCGTGGTTGGGGTATGCAATTGCACTGCGGCTTGCCTTGAAGCCGCAGTTCCGTCGCGCAGAGCGTTTTGAGTTCATCAAGACCTTCCCGCACCGTCGCGTCCATGTCCTGCCACCGCCGGGCCAACTCCTGCACGATTCGGGAGGACAGCATGATCACCGGAGCATGGCCCCGCGTGCGGCCGGCCAGACGCACATGCACGGGACGCATCTCCAACTCCGTGGTCTCGGAGGTCCGAAGGGCCCACTTCACCAGAGCCAGGTACTTGTAACGGGCGTGGACATCCTGGGCCTTGAATTGGACCTGGGTCAGGTCGGTCCCGGCTATGCTTGACGGTACTGAAGGCTGTAAAAAAGCACCAGGGACGATTTTTAGATCAGGCCGCTTTTGCCGGCGGCGCATGCCAGGTTGGTGTGGTGAAACTTATATCGGGGGGCCGGCAATAGCGCTGTGATTCAATGACCAACAAACCTGGTGCATGACTGCGAGATGTTTTCTGGTTTGTAAAGCCCGATTTTCTATTTTTGTGCTTCATCGTGTTACTCCATAAAAAGCTGTCGTTTTTAAGTCGCTGTCGCGGTGGCCTTCGTG
>JAJYZY010000009.1 GCA_021799715.1 Planctomycetota bacterium
ATCCAAAACCGCCAGTCGAGAGACCTCGAATCGTCCGAACATGGCCAGAGCGGCATCCAGCGTGTCATGGAATTTTATCGGCGGCACATCCGCCCGCATCACTTCACCCACCAGCAGCAGCGGGGCTGCTTCCGGCTCCAGCAACACCGTTTTCAAGTCATCCAGCGTCAGCAAACCTAAATAATTTCCGGCCTTATCCATCACCACAAAATCTTCCACCGCTTCCTGGTGGCTGCGTAATAAAATATTGGAAAGCGGCTCATCGGGGCGCGCGGTCTGGGCTTTTGTCAGTACCAGTTGATCCACGCCGATCCGCTGCAACGCACTTATGCCAACCGCGGAACCCAGCTTGACGCCGAGTTTTTTCAATGGCAATGTGTACAAGCTTTCCCCGACCATCAATTGCTGGATTACCGTGGCTGTAACCGCCGCCAGCATGATGGGTACCATCACGGCGTAATTCTGCGTTAATTCAAATAACAAAATAATGGCTGTCAGCGGTGCCTGTATGGCGGCCGCCAGAACAGCTCCCATTCCCACCAGCGCGTAGGTGCTCGGGTCACCGACCAGGCCGTAATGTGTCAAAATCAACCCCACCGCGCCGCCACCCGCTGCGCCGATAAACAATGCCGGCGCAAATACACCGCCGGAACCACCCGGTGCCAGGGTAAATGATGTGGCGATAATTTTCAGCAAGCAGACCACAACCAGAAATTCCAGTGTCAGTGATACCGTCTGCGCGCCGACATGATGCACACCGGAATACCATCGTGGATCAATCATCCGCAGAATGGTGGGATACCCATCGCTGAAGATCGGCATATATCCTTGGGAAAACCGCTGATGTAGAAATGGGTCGTCCCGAAAAATAATCAGCATGGCGATACCGCAAACGCCGGACAATGCCGCACCAATCGCCGGATGCAGATAACGGGGTATGCGATTCTGATGCTTCTGGGAATAATCCTCGACCATGATATAAAAACGGGTGAAACCCACTGCAAGCAGTCCGCAAATGGCCCCCAGCAGCAGATAATAGGGCAATTGACCGAAGGTAAAGACCAGCGCCGGACCGCTTGTGGGCATTTGAAACAGACCTCGCGCCGTGCCGCCGCCGGAAAGTCCCACATACATTGTTGACGCCATCACCGATGAAATAACGATCGGCGTGAGCGTTCGAACTGAGAAATCACGCAAGAGAACTTCCATTGCGAATAGCACGCCCGCAATCGGAGCGCCAAAAACCGCGCTGATGCCCGCGGCTGCGCCGCAGCCCAGCAATATGGGCATATTGCGGCGTGAAAAGCCCAGCGTATTGCCGCACAATGCTCCTATCGACGCCCCGATAACCGCGATCGGGGCTTCCGGCCCCGCCGATCCGCCGCTGCCAATGGTTAAACTGCTCGCCACCAGCGTTTCAATGCCCAGAGATGCCTTGAGTTTTCCCGATTCTCGCGATAACGAATGCAGCAACCCCGCCAAACCGTGTAACTCCGATTTCTGTCGTCCCCACAACCGCCGCCACAGCACCAGAGCCAGGCCGCCGCCCGCCGGAATAAGCGCCAGAAAAAAATAGCACGGCCACCAGGTTGTGGCGTGCGTTGATGTTACCGCCGGCAGATAATAACGATTCTCAATGAACTGTACGGTTTGCTCGAAAAGCCAGGTTGCCACGCCCGTCATCAAGCCGACCGCAAACGATAGACCAATCAATAATGTCTGCTCACGAATACCCCAGCGCGCCAACTGCTGCTGCCCACGCAATTGCCATGCCAGTATCAAGCGTTTTAATTTGCTCATCGGGGTAGTCAAACGCATCAGCAGTCGGCCTCTTTCATCAGGCATCATTTACCATAAATTCGGGTAATGAACAATCCCCGCATCATGCAATGTTCGATGCAGGTCAAAAGCAGGTACAAATATATCGCCACCTGATTTACGGCAAGACGCGGTGGCAACCTGCAACCGGTTGGCCACGCTCCCGGCGGCAATATGGTTTTAATAGCGACTCTTTCCAATGGTGGTTACCCTGTCTGGATACCCCGGATTTCCCGTCCTTCGTGTGCTGGCGGATGCCCGTTCTGCAGCTCAAATTTCGGCAATTTCTTCGGAAATAAATGCAATTGGCGACTCTAATCAGTAAAGTCCGGCGCATTACATCGCGAGCGTCGCTGATGAATTTACTCTGGCAATATTCAAGATTTCTTCAGGCCCACGGCAATCCGAGTCAATACTTGGACCAGCCTATTGCAACCGGGATGCGACGGGGATAATTTTTTGTGTTTGCTGCGATGGCTGGCCTAAATCCTCCGCCTATGGTTACAATTTATGTCATGATGTTAAAAAAGAGTCATGGTATTGAACGTATCGGCGGTTGGCTCTTCGGGGCTTTGCTGTGTGTTTTGGTGCTTCCGCTGGGGGGGTGTGTTGAACGGTCGGTGACGCTGGTGAGCGATCCGCCGGGAAGTTTGGTCTATTTGAACGATGTCCTGCAGGGTACCACGCCGTGCACGGTTCCGTTTAAGTGGTATGGCGATTACAGCGTCCGGTTGCGTAAAGCGGTGAATGTTGGAACGCCATTAAAGCCGCAATACGTATACTACTACCTGCACACGCATAAAAACATGCCGCGGCCATGGTTCCAATGGTATGGCGTGGACTTATTTGCCAGTATTTTACCAATTGAATTCAAAGATCATCAGATTTGGGCGTTTATTGTTCCGAAGGTGCGGGAACTATCCACGCCGGAACTCATCAAAAAGGCCAATGCTCTAAAGGCTGAATTGCCGCCGGCAAAGCCGGCAAGTCCATAATTCTCCAACGTGAAAGCGGGAGCCATGCCATGCGAAGTTGTGTAATTATTGTCTCAACATTATTTGCCGCTGCCGGCACCGCGAGCTTTGCAACGCCACCCTTGCGTGCCGCCGCCAATAATTTTCCTGCGCCGCTGGCAAACCGCATCCCGGCGGATGCGGAGGCATATTTTGGCTGGGCCGGGCCGGTTTCCAAATGGCCGGGATACAGAACATCCAATCTGCGAATTGTATTATCACATACGCACATTGCGGATTTTGTCCAGGGGAATCTGCCGGTGGCGCTGCGCCGCTTAAATGACTTACCCGCGGCCCGCAATGCCCAGTTGAATATGGCGGAATTCAAAAAAGCGTTCGCCATTGGCGCATTGCTGATGACGCATCCATTCGCATTATATTTTCGGTCGATACGCTCGGGTATTCGCAATGTGGCATCATTGCCGCAACCGGTACTGGTTATAAACGCCGGAAAATATCCCGCCGCGGTGCTGGCCATATTCAAGAACTTGCCGCACCGGCTTTATCCAACCGGACCGCGAATTGAAGTCGGGGCGGTGGATTCCATGGTTTATGCGGGAATTCACATCACCTCCGGTGTGCGCAAAGCTCTTGCAAAACAAGGTAAAACACTTTCGACCAGCGCAACTTTTTGCCGCACCATGCGGTTCATGCCCGCAAACCCGATTGATGCCGAATTTGCTGATCTCACGCGTCTGCGGAAATATGCCAACGGCCTGTTGGATCAGGCGCTTCGCCATTCCGCTCCGCGCCGCACACCGATGGGGAAACAACAACGCATTATCATCAACAGCGCCAAAATTATTCTCAATGGCCAATCACTGGGCAACGACACCGCTTTCGCTTCCGCTGCCGGCTTTTCCGGCCGGCAATGGATCAACGCCTCGTTTCTAGCCATGCACAATTCGAGTGTGAAAGCAAGGTCCGGTGCGGCGGATATGCTGGCGTTGGCACCGGAAGATTCTCCGGATGTTTCGGTTTCGCATTTGAATTTGGGCGCATTTGTCAGCACACTGAAAACGTATCTGGAAGCCACCAGTCCGCGGGTTCGCCGCAGCGTGCGGCAGGCCTTAACCATGGTGAACGGCATCACGGGTGTCAATGTGGAAAAGGACCTGATCAATTCATTTGGTCCGTATTGGTTGACGTATCAAAGCACAGCCATGCCGATGAGCAGTGGGCTGGGAACGGTTATCGTTAACCGGCCTTCGCATCCGGTGCGTCTGGCTCGGGCATTGCAGACGTTGACGCCCATGGCGCTGCTGGCGGTCAACGCCGCCATGCGCCAGCGCGGATACACCGGTGTCCCGGCACAATTGAGAATTCTGCATGCCAATGGAGCGGTGATTTATTACATCAAAGCCAATGGCATCATGCCCGCGTGGGCTATGTTCCATGGCTGCCTTTATGTTTCGGCGTATCCGCGGCCCATCCAACTGGCCCTTAAACACAAAGCCGGTGCGCCATCTATTTTGGACAACCGGAAATTTCTCGCGTTGCAAAAGCATCTTGGATGCAGCCATAACTATACCAATGCCACATATACCGATGCACCGCGGATTCTCCCCGCCGCATACAGCATGCTTACCACACAGGCGGCGGCCTACAGCCTGCTATTGGGATTGCAGTTCAACCCGCCCGTCAGTGCGCTGATTCCCCGCCTTTCCGACCTGCAAAAGGCCACGACCGTATCCGGATCGGTGACATGGACGGATAAGGCGGGCTGGCATAGCCGCGGCATTTCCGGTTATCCCGGCAGCGGTATGTTTGTGCCCTGACGGGAGTTTTCCACGGTGGAAGCTATTTTTCAGCCGCTCGTTTGCTTTTCAATAATCGGGGAAACACGTTGCTGAATCGTTCTTTCATGCCTTGCAACACCAACAAGTTGTCAAGAGATGGGATAGCGGGATCATCCGGGGCAACGCTTTTAAATATTTTCAGCGAGCTTTTGGCCTTCTCCAGTTCTCCGCACGCGATGTAATAGCGCACAATCGTCCGGTAAAACCCAGTAAATTCTGAAATATGAAATATCTTGCGTTCCGGATATATCATGGATAATTCATGGCGATTGTTGAGAATTGCCCTGGCCTTCTCCACCTCATCGCGGTACAGATAACTGCTGATCATGCCAATAATTGCAAACAGATAATCCGGATGTCGGCGGTAAAGGTCTTCGGATATCCGATCCCGGTCGGCATCTCTACCGAGAAAAGTGTACATTGCCGTCAGATAATTGGCGATCTTTGCATCGTCCGGATATTGATTGTGCAGCGATTCAAGCTCGGATAACAGCCTTGGACGGTCCTCAGGATCGCACTCTCCAGGGTGAAGGTCGTTATAGCGTGCGGATAATTCAGGCGTTTCAGGCGGACTGCCATCGGTGAGCGGTTCAAATGTAATCTCATAGGAAACAAGACGCATAACGTTGCCACTGGACTGGTCCGGTTTGGCAGGTTGTTTAGCGGCGCGGATGGCAGCAATGGCTTGTTGAATGGCGCGTTCGGTTATATCGGCCGCACCCGTTGTGCCGGGATTGAAAATTTTAACAGGTTTTTCATTTCTCATGTCCGCTACCTTTATCGAAATATAACCGAATTAACAAGTCGCTCCATGCTCGCGGATAAAACTTTTTTCCGCAACGCAATTCCGCGTGCGCGTTCATGGCGGCGGTAAAGGGGCTGCGTTGATATTTGCGGAATATTCAATATTATCGTGGAATCGAGCCGTTAATATGACCGCCGCCAAAGTCAACGATGACCAGAGCACCACATCGATGGTGTCGATATAGTGCCTTCCATTGGGCCCAAGGATGCGCGCGAATTCCGAGGTCCAAAGCATCAAAAACGCGGTCAGGCACAACGCAAACCAGGCGAATTTTCGGCTGCTGATCGCGGCGAACTTGTCCTCGGCGATCATTCCAACGGCCATTAATGCAAAAATCAGCGTAACATAATGTGGCACCCATGTGCGTTCCGACGCCCAAAGCATGAACATTCCCACGCAAGCGATTTCCATCGCGTAACGCCGCGTTCTTAAACTGGGCAGCTTTTTTCGCGCCCACCAGATACCACCGCCGGCAATAATCAGCACGATGATGCGGCCGATCAAATGGGCGGTCTTGCGGGGCAGGCGAATAATGGTCAGGTAATGATTATGCACCACCCCGCCATGGGCGGTCTTCCACGCCGGTACATGGGCAAACAATCGCAGAATAAATTCCGGGATGGACTCGCCATTGCCGAATTTTATTTTGTCATGCAAAATATACGGCGCAATCATAATATGTCCCCATTGGCCCAGCCAGGTGATGTTCTGATTCCAGCCGAAAAACAGTGCGGGCACCAAAAATATCCATATCCCAATTCCCGCCACAATCGCCGAGCCGATGACCCAGCGCCGGCGAAACAGGAAATAGGCCAAAAATGCCAATGGTGTAACTTTTATGCAAATGGCCATGGCCACCAGCAGGCCGGCCATCACGTCGCCCACGATGGTTTCCTCCTGTGCCATCCACAATCCGGCGGCCAGCGGAAGCAACATCAGCAGATTCATCTGTCCTTCCTGAATATCGCCGATGACCGGAAAGAACCAGCCCGCGCCGATAAGCAACAGCGCACCGGGCAGAACATTGCCCCCGCCGCGACGGATAATCGACAATGCCAGCATAAAAATTGGCACGAAGAAGAACGGTTTGCAGATTACCCATGCGGCCTGCGCATCGGGGCGGGAAAGGAGGGTAAACGGTGCCACAAACAGCATCGCAAACGGCGGCAATGGAAACCGATCGCTGCGATATGGCTTGTGATCATGAATGAACAGCGGAACGGTTTTCAAATAGGAATCAAAAGCATCAATGTGCTTTTGCCGCGTCATTTCATGGACAATTGTGTGATGCGCCTGCACCGCCAGAACAATCGTGGCAATCGCGATGATAATCAGGCTGACGGTGAAAACAATGCGACGTGACATGCAACTCCTGAATGTGTTGATTTGTATTCGGCGCGTGACCAAATTTGAATCATCCCGCCGGATTCGGATGGGTGTTTCCCTTACACCAGCGTTTTACCCATCAGGCTTTCCAGCACGCGCAGCGGCGATTTCTCCGGATTTTTCATCGCCTGAACCGGCAGAAGATAGGTTTGCTCCAATAGATATTGCCCGGCGTCCACCGCGTGCAGCACTTCATCGGTAAAGCAGGTCCACGTGCAGTGGGGAGGGAATACAAATGGCGTCTGTGGCGCGGTTTTCTGATAGCGGTCATCCATTTTGCCCTGATCATGAAGTTGCAGCATGTAATGATCGTACTCTGTGCGCGGCGTACGGGTGATGCGCAACAGGTACATAAGTGCACGGGAGCCGGGAAATGGTGGCTTAAGACGGGGGAGAAACTTTTTTGCAAAGTCGGCGAAGGGTTCGCCGATGCGCCAATCGCGGCCTTTGCCTTCGGGATTAACATTGCAGAAAATCCGGATGATCCGCTTACCGCCCACGGGCCGCGCGGGGAATTGATCCGGATGCAGGCGTGTGTCATCTTTGGTCACTTTACTTGCCCGGCCCTTTATTTCAACGGGGCGGTAGCTGGTTCGCATGCGCAGCAGGCTGGCCTTATATTGGGGAAACAGCCCCTGCATAAGCGTTAGCGTGCTTTCGGAATAACGTTTTAATAGTGCCGCCAATTCTTGTTGCGCGGTCTGATCGCCTTCCATGCCCTGGATGCGGCCATTGCGGTGGTCATAACTGATATTTTTTGCCGCCCCGTTGCTCCAGACCGGTGTGAGAAACTTTTGTTCTTCCGGCGTGAAGGTAAAATCCAGTCTGGGCAGATAGACCACATTGCCCGCCTCCATCGCGGCGGTGGCATCCTGTTGCTGTTGAGCGGAAAATGGGCCGTTCCATTGGGTTAAATCCACACTGTAAAGTCGATCCGCCATCGTATACTCCGAATATCCGGTAAATCTCCGGTGCAAACCAGCCGGTAGCATAACGTAGAAGTGGGCAAATATTCCAGCGGTTTGCCAAGTATACTTCACGCGGCAATTAACGGGACATCCTGCTCCCGTTATTGTTGCCGCGAAATCAGAATGTATCCGCATTTTTCGCATTTTAATAACGTATCACCAAGGGCCGCACAGGGTATAGTTGCGGGCCTGACATTGGTTGGGCGGTTCTCGCCACGGTTCTTGAAATCTGTGCGAGCCCAGCGGGATGAGGGAGGTATACAATGCGGCGGTTGTATTTTGCGCTCATGCTAAAGATTTTTGCGCTGTAGATAGTGGCGGGCCAACGCACAAGTGACTTAATATTCATGTTGAATTCACGCGCCCGCGATTCCGTTATGTGGCTGTGGCGGCCGGAGGGATGTCGCGATCTACAAGAGCGCAGATTGCGGCGGAAGCTGGGATTGGTTCTCGCTCCCGCGGTCCGCGTGAGTTTTTTTATCGGTACCCCGTAGCCACTCTGACTTGTAAACCGGCGAAGCCCGACTGCACGGGTTGAAAAGCTTGCGCGGCCAGCTTAAAACCGCGCGTAATCGAAGCGCCTTGGGCGGCAAGGTTGGCCGAAATTGAATCAGTCCAACGCTGTGTTATCATCGTTTGGGCCGGTCGGAGTTGCGGAATTGGCGAGCGGGCGGTCCTTAAGGCAAGCATGGTTTAGCGTACCTGCCTCCCGGGCATCGCGACGCACGCCTGATTAATTCTAAGCCCTGAAAACTCATGGCGGAAATCCAGGGTGAGCCCTTTGCCGGTAAACGCACCATCTTGCCGTCAGCAACGGACATCCGCAAGCCGGCAATATCAGCGGCATGCTGGCTTTTCTGTATGGGACTGGCATTAGCCGGCAGTGGCTCACCAAGGAGCTTTTTTGCTGCCCGGGCCCGTGCGGTATATTTAACTAAATAGCTGATTTTTCGGTCGCCGCATGTGGTACACGTAAAAAATTCAGCCAGCACCAAGGTCCTTCGCCCGTCGGGGCCCTTCAGGGGTGGGATGGCTGTCACAGGTTCGACCTTTACGGTGCCATTTGAGGTATCATAAAAGTAGTAACTGCTTGGAGCCGGAATGGTGCTCGCTGGTTTTAACTCCCACACCACCAAGGCGACAGCGGCGCATACGATCACGATGCCGCCAATAATGAAAGGCTTTTGATTCTGGTTCATCTTGTCACGAATACTTTGAAACGCCATAAAGAAAATCCTCTTAAAAAAACCAGGTCAAATTTGCGTCAGAATGACATCATTCGTCCGCTGTTGTTTCGTCGATACACCGAAGGGGTCATTCCCGTGAGCCGTTTGAACGTCACGTTAAACACCGTTTCGCTGCGAAAGCCCGATTCTTCCGCAATTTTCCACATGGGCTTATCGGTTTCAATTATCAGTTGGCGGGCGAGGTCAACATGCGCCTGCCATATTTCATCCTGCAGCGTGGAACGTGTTAACGCTTTGAATCGCATCTCCAGGCTGCGGCGCGAAACCAGCACGCGAGCCAATACATCGTCAATGTGTATCGGCTCATGGGCGTGGCTACGGATAAATTTGTATGCTTCCGCGACATCCGGATCCTGATACGCTGTAACATCGGTGGATTCACGCTGTACCACCGGCAGCGGTGGAATAAGAATTGGTTTCAACGGTGTCGGCTTGCCCAGCATCATATCATTGAGTGTTTGCGCCGCCTGTCTGGCCACAAGGCGGCCATTAAGCGGAATGCTTGTCAGGCGAGGATTACTCATCATGCAAACCCATAACGTGTTATCCACACCGCACACCGCCAGATCGTTTGGGACTATCAATGCCTCTTCCCGTGCCATGCGGATGGCCTCATAGGCAAAGCGATCCATACATGTGAATAGCGCGATAGGTTTTGGCAGATTCTTCAACCATCGCCGCAACTGGGCCTGTTGCTCATCGTTTTGAAACCGCCACCAATCCGGCACTGTGTTTTCATATACATGGACCGGAAAGTTGAGATTTTTAAGCGTGGCGAGATAACCAGCGCGGCGCAGGCGTTCCCAGGGAAATGTTGTGGCTTCAGTCATTCCATAATAGGCAAACGTGCGGAATCCTTTGGATGCCAGGTGTTCCGCCGCCTGCACGCCCACCGCGTAATCGTCGGGTATGACCTGCACAAACGGAGTCTTTTCCTGATAGTGCGGCGTGGCAACCACGGGTATATTGCATTGCTCCAATGCGTCAAGAGTTTCTTTATCATTCCAGTGGCCGATAATCGCGCCATCAATTCGCCCTGCTGCGACATCCTGCGGGCCGACCTCACCCAGTGTAGCGATTAGAGTGCGCCAATTGCCGATTTCAGATGCGAAATGCGCAATTTCCATGGCGGCTTGTTCGCTGTACATGCCCACTTCCAATGACAGGTACGCCACGCGCAGCAAATCCGTGGCGGCGCGGGATTTGCCATGGCGGCTTGGCAAATTGCCGGCGCGGGATTTTTTTCGGCCTTTGATTGTCATGCGGGGTATTGTAATGACTGGTTGAAAAAGTGGTAGGGATTTGCGCTAACGATAAATATTTTTGCGCTAACCATACTTGTGTCTGCTGTTAGTCGGGCTATAGTTATAGCAATGAAAGAGCGGCTGGGCTGGTGGCCCAAAAGCAAGTTTGCCGTTCTGATAAGAGTATAACCTTTAAGGTAAAGCTGTACGCACCAGTGTGTCCACGGTCTTTTTATAGAAAGGGAAGACGTTATGCCAAGGTCAACATTTCATCATCGTAAGGAGAAGGGCTTTACGCTCATAGAGCTGTTGGTGGTCATATCCATCATCGCTCTGTTGATTGCGCTGCTTCTGCCGGCGCTGGCGCGAGCCAAGGCCCAAGCCAGTTCGGTTTCCTGCCTGTCGAATCTGCGCCAATTGGGGTTGTTGGCTATCATGTACACGAATGAAAACGATGGCGTTTTGCCGATCGGGCAGTCGCTCCAGCCGACCGTTCCCTACCCCGCTAATTCCACGTCGAATCCTCCAAACAGTCTGTTTCCATCTGGGCTGCCCTCTTACGCGCAATCGACGTGGGCGACCATTCTGAATTCCTATGTGGTAAATCCGGATCCGCCGCAGGCGAGGTACGACTTCTGGCTTTGGCCCCAGACCTACGCCCCAGGCCAAGTAGCCGCGTATGGTTTTACTGCTGGCCTAGGGGCAATTTTTCGAGACCCAGCCTCGACGAGCACCGCCGGAGCTTGGCCGGTTCAGGGCCAATGTGACTATCAGGCTAATGAATTGCTGTTTCCCTATCAACAGAATCTCAGAGATTTGAGCATCCGTGGGGGTGGTCAGTGGCCGTACGAACAGATGTACCGTTTGGCTGAACTCGGCGGCAGGGGGTCAAATGTTATCATGTTCACAGACGGAATCCGCGACGCTTACCAAGGAACGGCCTGGCCTACCGACTTTTGGGGCACCCTTTACACCAACGGAATCGTGCTGGCGAATGGAACGGCTCCCTACTTTGGTAATGTTCCAGGCTTAAATCCGCAGCAAGGGATCATACCTGGTCCCGATGGATTTGGTACGAATGCCACCTATCCGGGCAGCGCCGGCTCGTGGGCGAACGACTATTGGTGCCGCTGGCGGCACGGATACGGCAACGAGCACCAGATGAATGTAGTGTTCGGCGATGGCCATGGGGGATCATTCCAGTACACCTCCGGAGGTGCTAATGATCTTATTACGCCTCCGCACAGTAATTGCCCGGTTGGGGATTTTCAACCTACTGCGCCGGGCGGATCGTAAGTCCAATCGGTTTTCACTGTTGCGGTACCCGAGGTTCGCGATGGAGTGATGAATAACTTTGGGTGCGGAGGTGTCTCCGAGCCAAGCCCCAAGCGGCGGGCTGATGGTGCCTTATTATGAACCTAGTTTAATTCAAACCAGCCTCACGCAGCGAAGATGCAATGTTGCGATCTTCTGCGGGGGCCAGAGCGATTGAGCCGGCTCTTTACAGGCTCAATTTTTAGAAGGAGAGTTTCGATGAAAACTCAACTGCAAAGTACGGGCCGGATTCTGGGGATCGGGATTGCGGCGGCATCGGCGGCGTTTCCAGGCGCGGTCTCCAACAACGCCCGGGCGAGCGCTTACAACGGGACGAACGCGATTAACTTTCTCTTTGGGTATTCCGGTGAGGCCAGTTACTCCGCCGCATCTAACTTTGCGCAGGGGATAAAGGATGCAGGAGATAATTACACAACTGGTGAGGTGCCGCTCGGTGCAGACCCGATGAACAGCGGCGCCACGTGGAATATGATGATACCCGGGTCGTCGGCTTACGGCGGCCTCGGTGCGCTTAGCGGTGACACTTATTTCAATGCAAGTGCCAGCTACACGAAGACCGGATTGGTTGACTCGCAGGGCAATGTGACCTCTGTTTCATTTACCACTCCCGCCGGAGCAAATTTCCAGAGTGCAACCTGGCCAAGCCCAAACCTGTCCATGAACAATGAGTACGCCTACTCGGCAACACCGCGGGGAGGAACCGCTCCCGTTGCGACGCCGATTGAGGACGTGATTGCCGGACTTACCCCGGGCAACGACTATGCATTGTATCTTTACGGATCGGGGACAAATGCGAATAATATGGGTACTACGTTTTCGCTGGATTCTTCGAATGCTATTGCGGGACAGGTCGCCTCAGCGAGTACCACTGGAAGTCCCACTCGTGCGAGTCCCCTTATGCTTCCGTGGGAAGCCAACAGTGCCGATTACAACTATGCGAACGCCAACTCGACTGCGACCTACGGAGTTTTGTGGACGCTCCTGTACGCACAAGCCAACTCTAGCGGCGATATCAATATCTATTCAACCAATCTTGCCGGACAGAACCAAAGCGCCTTCAATGGCTTTCAACTGCAGCCTGTATCGAGTGTTCCTACGCCTGAGCCAACCACAGTGGCCCTTCTCGGTGTCGCGGCCGGTGCGGGTCTGCTATTGACCTCGCGACGTAAACGGCCAACTAAATTGTCGTAACTTCAATCCACCTTCCTGAAACCGGCCGCCTGATCACAACTGAGAGGGCGGCCGGTTTTGTCAATACATCAATTCACATTTGGGGTGTTTACTTGCAGTTTAGCGTACAGAACCGGACATCGCGGATACGAACGTTGGCTGCGTCAATATATCGTAACATTGCAGAAGACCCATCGCCTCAGATTGCTGCTTCCGCGGTGACCTGCCGACAGAGAGATCGTGTAAAACAGTATATCAATCCCGCAATCCGCTTCATCCGAGTATTTACAGTAAATCTATCTGATAACTCTTCGCATTTGAATGGCAATGATTTGCAGTTAGACCGGATTGGCAAACGGCTTATCCTGGCCGGACTATTTTTACTGGCGGGATTTGTGCTTATTTCGCAAGCGAAGCCTGCCGGTGCACAGCCGCTAACGGGTATTTCGGTTCATGTGCTATCGGCACCGGCTAATTCTCCTGCGATGGCTTTACATACCGCGGGCAACAAATTGCTCTTTGCCAATGGTCAAACCGCCGTTCTTCATGGCGTATCATTGGCCGCCAAAGTTGCTACACCGAACTGGAATCATATACAGCAGTCGGTGGCTGTTGCGGTTAAATCGTGGCACAGTCAACTCATTGGGTTGCCGTTATCGCAAGATGCCTGGTTTGGAAAACTGCCGCAATCGCGCCACGGCGGAGCTGCATATAGGCATACCGTTGATTCTCTGGTGCAATATTGTGCCGCACATCATGCGTATATCGACCTGACTTTGCAATGGACGGATATGGGCCGTTGGGGCAAATATACAGGCCGCCATCGCATGCCGGACGGCAATTCAGTGCGGTTCTGGCGCGCTGTGGCGGGGCGGTACAGGCATTATTCCAATGTGCTGCTGGGCTTGTTCTCCACGCCCAATGGCGTAGATTGGCACACCTGGCTTTATGGCGGCGTGTGCACCGAAGAAACCGCCACGCGGGTTGTTGCATATCGCGCGGTGGGAATGCAGGAATTGTATAACACCGTGCGGGCGGCGGGCGCGAATAATATTGTTGTGGTGCCGGGCTGTCGCGGCGGCAACGACCTGTTTGGAGTGATTCACGGCTTTGCGGTGCGGGGACGTAACATCGTATACAGCACCAGTATTTATGCATGGGTTTCTTCGCATGTGCCGATTTCCCAATGGGCGCGGCAGTGGCGGCAACGATTTGAATTGCCGGCCGCGCATGTGCCGGTGATCGTGGCGCAATGGGGTGGTGGCCGCAAGGGTGCCGCATACAAACACCTGTTGCTACGCGCTATGGCGAAGAGAAAGATAAGTTGGATGGCGGTGAATTTTGGCGTCGGCCCGCCATGGCCGGCCCTGATTCATAACTGGCAATATCAACCCACGAAATTGGGGGAACTTGTGAAACACGAATTGGCGAAAGGTCCCCATGCATCGGAGGGCGGAAAATGACAGGCAGCAATGAGATTACCCCGGTCGCATCAATGATCCACAGCACTCGGTCGCAAACTAAACTGAAGTGGTGCTTTGCACTGGCCCTGCTGGTAAGCGTGTTGATTACAGGGTGGGGACATGCGGCCGCGGCTTCCCCAATGGCGGCTGGGCATATTGTGACGCTGCCTTGCCCCTATTCCATCGCCAATATGGCCTTGCATACGCAGGGCAATAAACTCTTGAACTCACAAAATGAATTGACGGTGCTGCATGGCGTAGATCTGCCAAGCCTGGAGTGGACCAATCGCGGGGATCACATCCGCCGCTCCATGCGTGCGGCCATCACGCAGTGGCACTGCCGGATCATACGAATTCCGACATCGGTCAATCGCTGGTTCGGGCAGGCTCCGGGGCAGAGCCACGGTGGGCGGGTGTATCGGCATATTGTAGATCAACTGATCCGGATTGCAGCCCGGCATCATGTTTATGTCGTGCTGGATTTACATTGGAATGATATGAACCGAACGGTGGCGGATATCGGCCAGCACCGCATGCCGGATCATACCTGCGTGTTGTATTGGCTTTCCGCGGCGCGGCGCTATATGGACTACCCCAATGTCCTTTTTGATCTGTACAACGAACCGCACGGCATAAGCTGGATTACCTGGCGCGATGGCGGCATCTGCACGGGCGAAACAAAAACCACGGTGGTAACGTATCGCGCCGTGGGTATGCAACGATTGTACGATGTGGTGCGCCATGCGGGCGCGGCCAATGTTGTCATCATCGGCGGCATAAGCTGGGCGTATGATGACTTCGGCGTCACGCACGGCTACGCTATCAACGGAAAAAATATTGTGTATGATTGTCACGTATATCCATGGAAGCCGCACTGGAAACACAGCTTTGAACTCGCGGCGAAACGTGTGCCGCTGATTATTGACGAATTCGGCGGTTCGGGAAATCAGTTGGCGTTCGGCAGGAAGGTTATAGCGTATGCAGCAGCGCATCATATCAGTTGGTGCAGTTGGTCGTTTCATACACAGGCTGGGCCGGTGCTGATAAAAAATTGGAACTATCAGCCATCAAAATTCGGCGCGTTGATTAAGAAAGCATTAATATTGACCAAAGATCACTGATGCATGATGAAAAAAGGATGTTCCTTTTTATTTTATACGGGATTTCAGTCATTGGTTCCTATTGCACAAAAGGGGTTCTCAAATGGAAGAAAATATGGCTCAGGCAAAACAGGTAACGCGGCGTCAGGTGCTGCAGGTGGCGGCGGGGGCCGGTGTGGTGTTGGCCTTATCCGGTTGCAGTACACCCGGTGAACAGCAGGCCACAACCGCCCCGGCAGAAATTCCCGCCCCTTCCATGGCGGTCGATTTAACTGGTGATACATGGACCATGCGCGAAGAGGGGCAATCGGAAAAAATTCCCGCCATTGTACCTGGAGCCACCTACACCGATCTGATGCGGGCAAAGAAAATTCCCAACCCCTATTATCGCGAAGACAACGGGAAAGTGCAGTGGGTGGCGGAAAAGAACTGGATATATGAACGCAGCTTTGATGTTCCCGCGGAATTGCTTGCCAAGCCGCACGTTGAACTTAAATGTCATGGGCTTGATACTCTGGCAACCATCTGGGTCAACGGCCAGGAAATTGGCCGCGCCGATAACATGTTCCGCGCCTGGAGTTTTGATGTCAGATCGCAGCTAAAGCCGGGATATAACACCATTCGCATTAAGTTTGACACGCTGACACCCTATGTTGAAAAAAATCGCGAAGCATATAAAAAAGAATACGGCATTGATTTAAGTGACGACCGTTGCTGGGTGCGCAAAGCGCCGTATATGTGGGGCTGGGACTGGTGCCGGGCGGTGCTCACGCAGGGAATTTGGAAACCCATTGAAATTCTGGCCTATGACGCCCGGATCACTGATCTGGGCATTTTACAGCATCATGATGGTTCCGGTTCGGTGCATCTGGATATTCAAACCAGTGTGGCGGGTGCCAATTCCGACGCTTTGGTGACCGCGCGGGTTTTGTTCGGCAATCATGTGGTGGCTACCGCATCCGCCCCGGTGAATAACGGTATTTCAACATGCCATGTGGACATTTCCAATCCGCATCTGTGGTGGCCTAATGGCATGGGAGATCATCCGCTGTATGTGGTGGAAGCGCAATTGCATGAATCAGCTGGCAGCGTGGTGGATGTGCTTGCGGCTGGGACAAGCCCGAAGCCGAAGGTTATTGATACGGCGCAACGCCGCATCGGCCTGCGAAAAATTGATGTCGTTTCACCGAAGGACGGCATGGCGATGCACGTGAAAGTCAACGGCGTGCCCGTGTTTGTAAAAGGCGCGGACTGGATTCCCGCGGACAATATTCCAACGCGGGTAACGCCGGAAACCATCCGCTGGTATATGAAAAAGGCCATTGAATGCAACTTCAATTTTATCCGTCTCTGGGGCGGCGGTTATTATGAGCAGGATGAACTCTTCGATCTGTGTGATGAACTGGGCATCATGCTGCAGTTTGAATTCAAGTTTGCCAATGATACCTATCCGGTCAATGATAAAAAATGGATGGCCAATCTGCAGACGGAGCTTGATCAGCAGGTGCTGCGGTGCCGCAATCACCCATCCATTGTGATCTGGAGCGGTAATAATGAAATCCAGGATTTCAAAGGCTATTATCACCTGTTTGGCGATGTGATCGGAGGAACCGTGCGTCGGTTGCTGCCGGGGGCTTTTTATGAAGTTGGCAGCGGCGCTGCCGGCAGCGGTGATATCCATACCTGGCAGGTATGGCACGCCATGGCACCGTTTGAACAATTCCGCACGGTGGAAGGCTTTGTTACGGAATTCGGCATGCAGTCTTTCCCGGATCCCATGACCGTTGATTCCTATACCGACGCCGCGGATCGCACGAGCGTGCATTCTCCCGTCATGCGCTACCATGAGTTGGACGGCAGCGGACACGGCATCGGCATTATCATGCACTATACGAACATGTATTTCGGCAAAACTACGGAGAATTTCGATGAAACGCTTTGGTTGACGCAAATTAATCAGGCATACGGAATTCGCTATGGAGTGGAGCACTGGCGGCGCGATATGCCCCGATCCATGGCCGCAACCATCTGGCAATTCAATGACTGCTGGCCCGGACCGACCTGGTCCATGACCGATTACTATCGCCGATTTAAGGCTATCCAATATCAAAGCAAACATTTTTTTGCGCCCATTCTGGTCAGCGGTATACCTGATCCAAAAACCGGCAAAGCCGAACTTCACATCACCAGCGATCGCCAGAAGGACGCATCCGGTGAGTTGCGGTGGGTTGTCACCGATGCGGCCGGCGCGGTTTTGCAGCATGGCGAAATGTCGGTCCACATCCCCGCCCGCACCAGTCGGCTGGCCCATACACTGGATTTGGCGGATATCGTCAGCAGTCATGGGGCGGCAAATTTGCTGATCTGGCCGGAAGTGCGTGTGGGCAGCCGAACCGTGGCAGACAATGTCCTGTTCTTTGGCCGCCCATTGGAACTGAAACTCAAAAAGCCCCAGTTGGCGGCGCATATCAGCGGTAGCGGACAACACTATGACCTGCGGATTGACGGCAATGCTCCGGCTTTATGGGCTTTTGTAAATGTGAAAGATACGCCGGCAACCTATTCGGATAATTTTATTGCGATTCGTCCGGAACGCACGGCGGTGATTCACATTGTGCTTGAAGAGCCAATGGCACCGGCTGATTTCCGCCGCAAGCTGGAAGTGCGCAGTATTTATGATCTGGCACCGGATATGCGGGCGTAAATGCCTGCATCGCCTTGTGTTCGCAGCGGTTTTGTCGTTCTGATAATCGCGTGCACCGCGGCCCGGATGCCGTCGGGAAGTGGATGGTTTGCAAAACAAACAATCCATCGGGCTGTGGTGCGTCAGGAATATATTCTGGCCAATAGAATTGCGAGAAGTGCGGCCAAAGCAGTCAGCAGCCAGCAGGCATTTACCAGTGAAACGGTTGTGTCGCTTCCGGGGTTCCACCGCGTCGCGTCGTTTTTATTGGCACGAATGTTGATGGTACCGGGCCACGGGCATTGTTGAATCTCTCCGGTGGCCGGGAAGAATCGGCTGGGCAGCAGGGGTGGGGTAATATAGCCGACTATGGCACGGCCATTCGGTTCTCCCTGCCCGGCTTTCCGCCAGACAACACCCGAAAAGACGCGAACGCGCGCGGGCAATCGGGCGCGATATTGCCCCGGTGCGATCTGCGATAGTGCGATGGTTAAATGTTTTCCCCGTGGCTGAATTGTCGTGATCCACAAACGCCGCTGGTTAAGAAATAGGCCGTTGTCATTTGCCCGGACCAGAACATCCCACCGGTGCTTGCGGCGCTTCGCGCTGATGTAATAGTGGTGATCGCCGGTGGGAGCTTGAACCATATTCAGCATGGTGGTGCGCAGAGTCTCCGCTGCCGCTGACGAATCCGAAAAACAAATTGCCGCAACTTTCCCAAGACCGCGCCGCCATATAGCGGCCAACGGGTGTTGACCGCTGCGGGCCAGCAATGTGCTGCCAGCCTTACGATACACGCGATCCCACAGTTCCGTACGGCCTTTGAGATTTAACGGTTGGGATATCCATGCCAGCGGCATTGTTGCCGGTTGCGGTTCCACTTGCCGGGCAACCGCGGCTCGCAAGAGGTGGCTCCACTGGCTGAAGTGTCGCATGGCAAATCGTGTGGCACCGGTTTGGGCCACGAGTTGCTCGGTTGCGCGGCTGCTGTGGCCCGGCGCAATAACCGCAAAGCGAACATCAAATTGTTTCAACAGCTTCTTCCACGCTGATACATTTAAGTGCGGAATTCGGCCGTCGGTGACAACCACCAGCAAAGCTCTTTTTGTCAGCACTTTGTTTAAATCCGGCAGCGCCGAATTGGGTCGAGTTGGGCCATTGGGAACAATTGTCGCCAGCAGCTTCGGCAATAATGGGCGAAGGCGCTGCGCCCTGCCATCCGCCAGCAGGCGTGTGCTCCCGGAGAATAATAATACCGTTATGCGGTCTTTGGGTTTAAGCAAATGCGCCGCTGCGCAAAGCCCATGTGCCGCCAGCGCAAAACGCGTTATACCCGCCGCGGTGCGATTGCCAAGAGACCCGCTGACATCCATCAAGAAAATTATGTGCTTCGGCTTGGGGTGCGGCGGCAGACAGGATAGTGGTGAAAGGTTTTCAAGCAGGCTGGGATGTCCGGTTGCACGCCGCGGCAAACCGTATCCACCAGGACCAAAGGCGTTCCGCGCGCCGGTAATCAGCAGCCCGCCGCCCCAATTGCTTACGTAAGCGGATAAGCTACTCGTGGCACTGCTGGATAAATCTTGAATTGGAATATCATCCAGAACAATTGCCTGAAAACGCGAAAGTGTATGCAATGATGCGGGAAATTCAGCGGGCGATACCCGTTGCGTGATCCAATTTGGAATATTTTGCACATTGGCGTTTAATCGGTTTGTGACCACAAGTACATGCGGTATGCCCGTTGAAGAAATTAGAATGCTTGCGCTGTTGTCGCCCGGCCATAAATCGTCGCTGAGAAGCTCAACACGAATCGTTCGATGGATGGCGATATAGCGGCCGGGCAGGGGGGGAAGCAATACCATTTTCATGCCGGAATGGGAAAAAGTCAGCGGCGTTTGCGCCAGATTCTGCGATCCAGCCCACTCGATTACCGTCACTTTTGCCGGCCCGGTGGAATGAATCATAACTTGCAAATATGGGCGAGGCGCGACGGTGCCACCGGAGGAATGCTTGCTGAATCGATGATATCCCACTTTTAAATCCGTGATGCCGACATCCGTTTGATGAGGAGGGATTATGGTTTCGGCTATCGGAGCCATGGGCATTTTTAATCCATCCGGCAATGCCCAATGCAGCAAGCCTGTGGTAAGTATCCAGCAGGGAGTTGCACGTGTGAATTCCAGAAGGTTTTCTGTGGACGCTGCCGTGCGTGGCTTAGCGCGTGGAACCAGATGTCGGGTGGGCAGTTGCCCCGGAAGTAGATCTGACGCGATAATATGCGCTTGTGCAGCAAAGCCCACGAGTGTCACATGGACATCGGGCCGCAAATGCGCTTTGAGAAATGTTTGCAGCCATTGTCGTTGATGCCACGGCGCGGCTACGGCCGCTGGTGATTCATCCAATGCCACGATGATCCGTTTTGCCGTTGTTATAAAATAGATCGTTGGTTGGCTTGCCGCCAACAGTGAAAACCCCGCCGCCAGCAATGGCAACGCGATGGAATAAATCTTCCATGAAAGAGGCCGTGTTCGGGTTATAACCAGCAAAACCACCGCCATCAGCAGCAGTGCCGGCAGACCCCAAAGCATGTCAGGATATCGGCATTCCAGCATCAATACATGGTACCATCATTGACGCCCCGCGGCTTCATTGGATCAAGCTCGCATATCCGCATCCAAGGCATCGGCCGCGATCCAACCGGACATAAGGGCCATGGGCATGCCGGGGCCGGGATGGGCGGAGCCACCGGCCAAATACAAGCCCTTTACATCGCGGCTCCGGTTGGCGGGTTTAAACGCCCCGTTGAATCGGCCATGGCTGGCCAGTCCGTAAATCGCCCCGTTCCATACATGATAGCGATCTCGAATATCTTCGGGTGTCAGGGCGCGTTCGGAAATAATGCGCGATTCCAAGTCGTTTAGTCCGGCGGTGCGGGCGAGCTTTTCAAAAATAACGCGGCGGTAATCCGGGAGCATTTTTTTCCAGTCCTGACCGGGACGAAGATAGGGCGTATGCACCAGAATGTACAACGCTTCACCTCCGGCTGGCGCTACCGACGGATCGCTGGCAGCCGGTGCGCAGAGATAGCATGTGGGATCTGCGGCGGGAATGCCGCTCTGATAAATATCATGAAATTCCTGCTCCGGATCACGCGAAAATACAAAATCATGATGGGCCAGTTGGTCATAACGCTTGCTTAAGCCCAAATACAAAACTACACCCGAGCATGCCGGAACATAATTGCGGCGATTTTCAAATTTCCTCGCGGTTGCCTCAGGCAGAAGTTCCTTGTGCGTTAGAACCACATCTGAATTGCTGATAACCGCGGAAACCGGAAATTCCCGTCCCTCCGCCGTAACCACTGCCGTCACCCTTGTTCCATCCGTGCCGATGCGCGCCACGGGACAACCTGTTTGAAATTCCACGCCCAATTTTCGGGCCAGTTGTTCCAGGGCTTCCGGAACCGCGCGCGTTCCGCCCCGCGGATACCAGATTCCTTCACTGATCTGCATATCCGCTATGCCCATCAGCACCGCCGGTGACAGCGCCGGAGCCGAGCCTACATATTGCGTGAAATGGTCCACCATTTGCGCGATGCGCGGCTCATGAATAATGGATCGTACGGTGGCACCCAATGTCCGCCCTAACTTCATATTCATCAGATCGCGCAAAACGGAAATACGCAGGCTTCCTTTGAAGTCGAACGTATCGCGAATTGAACCGATGGATTTCCAGAAAAAATATGTATCGGATGCGTTGCGCATCAGTTTGGACTGCCGCAGCATCTCCGCATATTGCGTGTCCGCCGCTTTTCCCGGCGCAAAAGCGTTAATGATGTCGGCCATCCGTTGCGCATCTTCCACCAGGTCCAGTACGCCGCCGCCGTCAAAAAAGCAGCGCCACTGCGGATCCAGTCGCACGAGATCCAAAGCATCTTCAAGTTTTACGCCGGCTTCGGAAAAAATGCGGCGCAGCACAAAAGGCATCAGAAGAATCGTCGGTCCCATGTCAAAGCGAAAGCCGGCATCTCTGTGTACCGCGGCTTTTCCGCCCAGCCAGTTATTTTTTTCAAATAGCGCCACACGGTGTCCGCGGCCCGCCAGCGTACATGCCGCCGCCAGGCCGCCCAGTCCACCGCCGATAATGCCAATGGGATGTGAGCCGGAGTTTGCGATTACCATTGTATTTATCTGTACCTCAATAAAGAAAATAAACTTGGCGCGCACGCTTCAATCTATTCCACGTCGCGGACATTAAAGCGAGTCATGTCGGTGATCCCTTGCATTGATTGAACCATCCGCCGGCGCGTTTAGAGAGCCGCCAAAACCCATGAATATGCGCATCAGAGCGGCCAATGCACGCAACCGAACCGCCATATCCGCTCCGTGCAGCAGCCGCAGTACCAGCAGCAGTATCTGCTGATCGTGCTGTTCCGGCTTGCGCAGGTGGGGCAGGGTCCGACCGGTGCGTTCAACGACCGCGTTTGGCCACGTCATGGCCAGCAATCCTTCCGGTCCGCGCGTGGTGCCATTGCCGCTTTCTCCACGGGCGGTAAATGGAACCTCCGGATGTGCGGTGGGGGCAATAAGGTCATTAATAACAATACACCCGGCATCCAGCCGACGGGCCAGTGTGCGCGCGGGCACGGGATCGCCAAAAATGGCGGCACTGAGGCGAAATGGACAGGCGTTGTAGGAACCTATCGCTTCCAGCATGTCCGCCACCACATGCACGCAGAGAATCGGTGCCATGATGTCCGCGGACATGATGGGCATATCCGGCGAAGCGTCCATAAGAATCAACGGGCCGAATATTTTGTCCGCCGATATTTTTCCCACGACTACGCGCGCTCCGCGTCGCAACGCATCGCTTACCAACGGCATGGCTTTTTCCGCGGCCGCGTCGGATATGGCCGAGAACTTGTAATCTTCAAATCGGCGCAGCAGCAGATGCTCAAATTTTTCCAGCATCGATCTAATAATAATAACCCGTCGCGGCGCAATACATGTGGCGCTGCCGTTGAATTCCAAGCCGAATTGCAATAGCGCCACCGCCCGATACAAATCCGCGCTGGATAATATAAATACCGCATCCGATCCCGACAGCTCCAATATCGCCGGGCGGGGCGGTTTGACCGCCATCGATTTTATTATCGCCTTGCCCGCCTCAACCGAGCCGGTCAATACAACCTGATCCACGCCCAGTTTTATCGCATCATGAACCACCTCAACATCTTCCGGCAGCAGATGAATCAGCGTCGGGTCCATGCCGCTGGTTCGCAGCAGACTGATCAGCGCCATCGCCGCCGGGGTGCCGTCTTTTCCCGGCTTCAACAGCACCGCATTCCCGGCCACCAGCGCCTGAAGCACCTGCACGCCCGGTAAAAACAAGGGATAGTTTGATGGCCCCACGATCAGCACCACACCGTGTGGGCGATGATCCACGGTGATGCGAATGCCTGAAAAAAGCGGCGTGCGAACGCGCGGTCGCAGGATGCGCTCGGCGCGGCGTAATAAAAATCTTGCCGCATTGGCCAGCGGAATAATTTCCGCAGCAATGCTCTGGACGTTCGTGCGCGCCGGTAAATGGGATAACGCATTGATAAATCGACTGGGGCTGGCGGCCAGACTGCGCCGAAATCGGCCAATGGCGTACAAACGATGTTCTAACGTTTGCCGACTCCATTGCATCTGCGAGGCGCGGGCCTGGGCAATGCACAGTTCCAACGATTGCGTGACATTGCGGCGCGATGAAAATGGTTGTTCAACCGGTTCCATAAAACACCCATACCCTCACGCGGCCACCGAATCCGCATCCAACTTCGCCTTTTTCGATGTATCCATCTTACACTGTTTCATGCTCATTGACGAAGCGAGTTGATCCCATTGCGATTGTAGGCCCAAATCCTCCAGCAGCAGCCTTGAACTGATGCGGGCTGATTCGTAAATAACCGGCAAACCGCTGCCCGGGTGCGTGCCGCCGCCAACCAGATAAATCCCGCCGGTTTCTTCAAAACGGTTATGCGGGCGGAAATGCAGCATCTGCCGGAAGTCGTGCGCCAGATTAAATGTCGCACCGCGGTAAATCCCCATGCGGTTCTGCCAGTCTTCCGGCGTGACAATTCGTTCGAAGCGAATGCGCGATTCTATATCCCGTATGCCGAAACGCTCGAGTTGCCGCACCATGCGATCACGGAACGGGACCTTCGCGGATTTCCAGTCAATATTGGCATGTTGATGCGATACCGGAACCAGTAAATACAATGTGCTGCATCCCGGCGGTGCCAGCGCCGGATCGGTTACGCACGCATTCTGAACGTAAAACGATGGATTTTCTGATAATTGATGGTCCTGTTCGATATCGGATAAATTCTTCCGATAATTCCCGGCCAGAAAAATATTATGATGCAGCAATCCGGGATAGTTGCCCTCAATGCCCAGATACATCATAAATGTGGAGCAGGAATAGCGGGCCTTTTCTATGCGCAGATTAGTCCACCGCCGGCGCAGGCCCTCCGGCACCAGCCGCGGAACGGCATGCGCAAAATCCGCATTAATAACCACCGCATCCGTTGGATATGTGCTCTGATTGGTGCGCACGGCTCGCACCACATTTCCGTTAAACAGCAACTCCTCAACCGGTTCGCCAAGTTTTATTCGCACGCCCGATGCTTCCAGCAGTTCACCCATGCGTTCGCTCACGCGGGCGCAACCGCCCATCGGATGAAACACGCCGTGCTCATATTCCAGAAACGACAAAATGGAGAATAATCCCGGACAGCGAAATGGCGACATGCCCAGATATTTGGCCTGAAAACTGAACGCCAGGCGAATCCGTGGATCTCCGAAATATCGTTGCAACTCCCGATCCAGCGAATTCCATGGTCGCAGCATCGGCAGCAATTTCAGCATGCGCTTATTGACCACGTCCCGCCATCCCAGAAATGGGGATTGCAGACATGGCGCAAACGCCGCCAGCTTGTCGCGATTCTCGCTTAGAAATCGCGGCAGATTTTCCGCATCCTTCGGTGCCAGTTGGGCCATTGCCTCCTGCATTTTTGCCACATTGCCCGTGGCCACAATTTCCCCCTGCCCCTCAAACGTCAGACGATATTGCGGATCCAGCCGCCGCATCGGAACTTCCTGAAATAGATCATGCCCGGCCGCGGCGAAAATGTCTTTGAGAACTTCGGGATATAGAAAAAATGTCGGCCCGACGTCAAATCGGAATCCGTCGCTTTCAATGGCGCTGGTCCGCCCACCCACACGGTCCTGACGCTCCAGAATCGTTACATCCAGTCCGGCCTTGGCCAATAACATGGCTGCAGCCAGCCCGCCCGGCCCCGCGCCGACAATCACCACACGCTTTTGTTTGCTCATAGAGCGACCAAACCTCCACGATGTCGGGGTATTGTAGGCGGGCTTTTTTACCGCGGCTTAAATACCCAATAATTTTCCGCCGCCATGATATACGCAACCAACGGTCGCGGAGATGAGCCGCTGGACATGGTGCCGCTTGCCATTATACCTGATTTTTCAGGCGTTGAAGGCGGGCATTTACAGACGCGCCGATTGTGTTATAATTTGCCCCTTGATACGCGGGCGTAGCTCAGTGGTAGAGCGTCACGTTGCCAACGTGAATGTCGAGGGTTCAAATCCCTTCGCCCGCTTTCTGTGTTCCAAGTTCCCTCGCGGCGGCCAGAAAGTGCTGATAATTCATGTGCATTTCACGCATCGAATCGCCGGCAAATTTCTCCACCATAGATCGGGCAATCTCAAAAGCGATGACATTTTCAACCACCACCGCCGCGGCCGGAACCGCACAGACATCGCTGCGCTCGTAATCCGCCTTACCCGACTGTTTATTGGTGAGATCCACGCTGGGCATGGCCTTCTTTAACAGCGTGCTGATCGGCTTCATGGCCGCCCGTACCACCACTGGTTGCCCGTTGGTCATGCCGCCTTCCAGCCCGCCGGCATTGTTGGTGGGCCGGTTGAAACCGAGTTTGGGCGTGTCACGCAGGCTTACATCATATTCAATCGGGTCGTGCACTTCTGAACCGGGCAGTTCCGCAGTTCGGAAGCCCATGCCGATTTCCACGCCTTTGATGGCCTGAATGCCCATAACTTCCGCTGCTATGCGGCTGTCAAGCTTCCAATCCCACTGGGCGCAACTTCCCAGACCGATCGGGCATCCAATCACACGCGTTTCGACTATTCCCCCCAGCGTATCACCTTGAATTTTTGCCGCCTTTATCTGCTCGATCATCGCGTCCGCGGCGCGGGAATCCGGGCAGTACACCTCACTGGCCGCAATAAGTTGCCGCAACTCGGCCACCGGCGCATCAGCAGCCACGGTGGCTTTGGCGGTCCCAATCTGAACCACAAATCCGATAACTTCAATGCCGAATTGCCGCAACAGGCACCGCGCTATTGCGCCCACGGCCACTCGATTCGCCGTCTCCCGGGCGCTGGCACGTTCCAATGTCTCACGGCAATCTGTGGTCAGCCATTTGGTGGCCCCAGCCAAATCCGCGTGTCCCGGCCGCGGCTTGATCAGGGCCGGCGTGTCATCCAACCGACTGTCTTTATTCGGTATTTCCACTACCAACGGGGAGCCTATGGTTTTACCCCGTCGGTACCCGGTCCGGAAATTGACCGCATCGGTTTCAATGCGTTGTCGGCCACCGCGGCCATAGCCTCCCTGCCGGCGCCGCAGTTCACCGTTAATAAAATCAATGTCCAAATCCAGGCCGGCCGGCAGCCCCTCAATGATGCTCACCAGTGCCGGACCATGCGATTCACCTGCTGTACGATAAGTCAATGTTGCCATAGATGGGAAATTGTAACCTCTGACCGCCCGGGCGGCTAATGAATCACACCGGCGAAATGTGAAAATGCGGTGCTGACATGCGCCAAAGCGTTGAAAAATCGGTGTTTTCATCACCGCGGAGGGGCCAAAAGCACGCCGCCTCACAGGGTGGGCCTGCAATACATCTGATTTGTCGTCGGTTCCAGCATGCCGGTCAGACGTAATCGGCTTGATACTCTGTCCCTGGATACAAACCGTTTTAATCCCATCACAATCCCAGCCATTATCCTCCACACGGCTATGAACGGGATATTCTGAATCCGTATTATCGCTTGGAAATCAGAACTTTTCGGCACTTTTTGCATTTTAACAACGCTACACCAAGGGCCGCACAGAAGGCAATTGTTTAAAGCCCAAGTGGGGAAAAGTGGAGGAAAAATCAAAAAAAATATTTTGTACCCAAAATGCCCGCTTAATCTACTAATAGTGGTTGCTGAAAATAAATGCCTATGGGTTGATGCCGCAGTACTTTCTGCTGGTGCACAATCCCATGATTGCCCCTAATGTGGAGTAAAAAGTATTGACTTTCCCACAAGTTTTTGTATGATCTCATCCGATGAAGAGAGCAGCAGAATTTCTGTGTGCTTGAAGGTTGGAAGCTTGGATGTATCTGGTTGGTTCATACGAGCACGTGATTGATGCCAAGGGTCGCCTCGCGATTCCTTCCGCGCACCGTCAGGAAGTGCCCGAATCACCATCTGGAAAAAAACGATTCTTTGCTCGGCCGGTGGAAACAACCGAGCCCGGCGGCGGCAAGAGACGCTTTATTGAACTGATCCCGGAACCGGTTTTTTTATCCCTGGCGGAGCGGGAAAAGAAAGACGACAGCCTGGAAATGGCGGTTGAAGAACAGAATCGTCAGTTAAGTCTGTTCGCGGGTGTCAAAATTCTGGAAATTGACGAACAGGGACGGGTTGTCATGCCCGATGATTTTCTGGATCGCGCCGACAAAAAGCCCAGCCGCTTCGCAATCAATATTTTGGGCCGGGATGTGGTTCTTGCGGGAGTTGGTTCCCGCATACAGATTTGGAACGCCGAAGATTATCACCGCCGTTTTGACGGTGCCGGCAGAGTCCGCGCGGCGTAAAAATACACTCCGGGGCGACTTCCTGCGGCCAAGGATGGCTGCCGGGAACATGCTCCCCACGCATGGATGCGTGTGAATTCAAGGCTTGCGCTGCCGCACGGATGCGGCAATGTTGCAGGCTGACACAGGGCGAATTGCGGCACAGGCACTTCACGGATGAAGTGCATGTGCCGCAGCCCCGAAACAACGGCCAGTTTGCCTGACAGGATGTCAGGTTTTCGCTCGCCACCAACTCAATGGACTGAGGCAATGGCGCCGCTGGTCTTCAGGGATGAACACGCTTCAGCCATGGACGGCATGGCGGGGACACGCACCGGCCAGTCGTGTCCCTGTCTCTTTTTGGTTTTTACGCCGGGCCGCGGCTGTTTCGCGTCCCGGCTTATATGTTATCGGATTCAGGTCTTCGGCGCAAGCCGTTGCTGCAAATGGATACGGCACTTCATGGTCACGAACCCGTCCTGCTCAATGAAGCAATGGAGTTCCTGTCGCCGGCATCCGGTGACATCGTACTGGATTGCACCACCGGGCGGGCCGGCCATGCTTCAGCTCTGGCCGGTGCCATCGGCATAACCGGCACGCTGCTATGTCTGGATGTGGACCCGGAGAATCTCGCGTTCGCCCGGCAGCGTCTTGAAAACACCGGTCCGACATGCCGCTTTTTCCAGGCAAATTTTGCTCAATTATCCGATGTGCTCGATGCCGCGGATGTTTCCGCGGTTGATATTGTTCTGGCGGATTTGGGCGTTTCTACCAATCAGATACTGTCCGCGCAGTACGGCCTGAGTTTTTCCCACGATGGGCCGCTGGATATGCGACTGGATCCGCGGCTGGATCAGACCGCGGCCGATCTGGTCAACAACCTGGCGGAAAAGGAACTCGCCGATCTGATATTCAACAACGCCGAAGAGCGTCTTTCCCGGCGAATCGCCCGGAACATCGTGCAGGCCAGAAAGCGGAAGAAAATTGCCGGAACCGCTGAACTCGCGGAAATTATCCGTGCCTCCGTGCCGGCGGCGCGCTTCGGCCAGATTGATCCCGCCACGCGAAGCTTCCAGGCTTTGCGCATGGAAGTGAACCATGAATTGGAAAATCTTGCCGAATTGCTGAAAGCCGCGCCGCGCCGACTCAAAGCCGGTGGACGCATCGCGATCATCAGCTTTCATTCGGGAGAAGACCGCCTGGTCAAGCAGGGATTTAAACAATGGGCCGCCGACGGGGCTTTTGACGTATTAACCGCAAAGCCCGTTGTGCCGACGGAATTTGAAATGGCATCCAATCCGCGGAGCCGAAGCGCTAAAATGCGGGTCGCTCGAAGACGGATGGATTAGATACGATTGTTGGCCGCGCCGCAGACGACTAACGCGGAGGTCAGCGCTTTTACAGGGAGCCAAGGCATTATGAACAGGGAAACAAAAATCGGGCTGGTAACCGGCGTAACGCTGATCGTGCTGATCGGGGCGATGCTATCGAGTTATCTAAGCGCCCCGCGCAACAACGTTGGGGATTTGTCCTTAACCGGACAAGGCATGGCCATGCGCAATCAACTAAGTAATCCCGTGGGAATTGCGACTGTGCCGGCTCCGCAAAATCAGCCCGTTGTCTCATCGCAACCCGCAGCCATTGCGCCGGTGCCGCCCCCTGTTGTGCCAACCGTTTCTGCCCCATCCGTGGCGCTGGCCGGGCAATACAACCAGATTACGCAATTGCCATATGGCACCGGCAATTCAACCGGCTCGACCGCTTCCGCGGCCCAAACCGCCCCGACGATTAACCCGGAAGTTGTACCGGTAGTTGTTGCCCGCCAACCGGCTCCCGCCGCACGCACGTTGCCCGCCAATGCCACAACCGTTTCGCAGGCAGCTACCTACACCGTCCGTCCGGGTGACACGCTTGGAAAAATCGCCTGGCACTTTTACCACGATGCCGGCCCCCTGGCCGTGCGCCGAATTGTGGATGCCAATCGGGCGGAACTCGGCAGCGCCGGCACCATGATCCGCGTCGGCGAAACCCTGCGGATTCCCGCCGCCAATGAGCCAACCGGCCCGGCGCCCGTACAATTGATGGCCATGGCCGCCCAAAGCTCCGGGAACACGTACGGTAACACGTCTTCACACCAGCTTGCCGGCACGCAACGCAATTCTTCCGTGCGCCTCTATCGTGTGCAAAGCGGTGATACGCTCTGGGGCATAGCCGAAAAGACCATGGGTGCCGGCACCGACGCCAACGTGCATCGCATAATGCTGCTGAATCACATTCGCGATGCCCGCACCATTAAGGTCGGACAAACGTTGAAAATCCCGTCATAACGCAGCGTCCGCATTCTCCGGGAACTGTGCTGTTCATCAACGCTCTACTGTGTAACCGCCAAGAAACATGAGAACGCAAAGATTATTATCCAATTATTCCCCGGTGGCCATGTCAAGTCCTGATCTAAAGTTGTCACTTTATTTCTCACCGGTTACGCCCTGGATCACCTGCCTCAGGGGGATCGCCAAGGGGGGCTGCGCAGCGCAGGGAGGACGAGCGCAGCGAGTGCTCCCGAA